>NZ_JBDOPO010000295.1:0-2983 GCF_039830215.1 Rubritalea sp.
TAGGCATACAAATCGAAGAAAGCCGCCAGCAGCGTGCATCACTCCTACTCAAAGAAGTTCGCTACATAGTCAAAGCGCACATTGACGTCCTCGACCGTCGAATGGAGCGAGGTGGTGCCGAGCTCCCAGCTAACCAGATTGCTGGAAAGCACCTCGAAATGTTCAAGCGCCGCGCTCGTAAGGGTCAAGCCTTTCACCAACCCTACCTCGGTTGCCGTGAGTTCCCAGCCCGCTTCACCTTACACGAGATCGATGGCGAACTTCCCGTACCACACGAGAGTTTCACTGGTGAAAAAAAAGACCTCGGCTTCATGTTGCACGACATTGAATTCGATCAAGACTCCCGCACAAAGAAGGTGAAATCTACCACTCCCCATTTCTTTCGCGCCCAGATGAACGATGGCGTCATCACCGTTCCTCCTTTCCAATCCGAAATCTCTGAGTTCACCCTGTCATGATCCTGCAATCTCTTTACAAACTCTACGATCGCCTTGCTGATGACCCAGCCTATGAAATTGCCAAGCCTGGTTACGCCCCTCAGCAAATTACGTTCCGAATAATTCTCAAGCCCTCGGGTGAGTTATTCGACATTACAGACGCTCGTTTAACTGATGCGAAAGGGAAGCTAAGGAGCCAGCAACGCCTATGCCTTGGCTTTGAGGGGGCCAGAAGCAGTGGCATTAAGCCATACTTCTTATGTGACAAGTCACTATACTCACTTGGGTATGACACTAAAGAAAAAGACCCAGTAAAGTTAGAAAAAAAGTTCACCGCGTTCCGAGATAAACTCCTCAATGCAGAAACTCAAATTGATGATTCAGACTTCTCCTCCGTCTGCAAGTTCCTTAGAAATTGGTCTATCGAAAAAGCTGCAGAGTATCTTTCACAGCAGGATAAAGATGATTTCCTTCAAAACGGTTTCGGTTATTTCGAAATACAGGGGGCGACCTTACCAATAGACCAACTTCCTAAGGTCAAGTCTTGGTGGGATGGCCAACAGTCGACAAGCTCTAGAACAACATCTCAATGTCTAATTACTGGTGAAAACGCTCCAATTGCGAGACTTCACTCAAAGATCAAAGGTGTAGTAGGAGGGCAAGCAGAGCAAAGCCTAGTATCATTTAACGACAGGTCGTATGACTCGTACTGCAAGGATCAATCTTTCAACGCTCCCGTCTCCGAACAAGCAGCTTTCAAATACAGCACAGCTCTCAATTCCCTGCTTAACGGTCCTAAATCCAACAAACACCGAATTAGAATCTGCGACACGACCTGTGTGTTCTGGACTGAGCAGCCTTCCACAGTGGAAGACGCTGCATCCTTTTTCTTCTCGGACGGATCAAACACACCTGAAACTCAAGACGAATCAGCACGTTCGAAAGTAGAAATTTTCCTCAAGTCCCTCCACCTAGGAACTCAGGTGCTCGACGAGCTTGGGGAGGACACTCGGAGCAACCATTTCTACATCCTCGGCCTAGCTCCGAATGCCGCTAGGCTCTCCGTGCGCTTTTTCCATCAGTCCACGATCGCCGAGTTCGTTGCCAATCTTAGAGCGCACCACGATGACATTTCAATTATTCGTCAATACAACTCAGAACCGGAATTACCATCAAATAGCAGATTACTCGAGCAAACTGCAACTAAACGGTCCTCTGGTAAAATTGATTATGATACGATTCCTCCGCTACTAGCCGGCTCACTCATGCGCGCCGTTCTCGATAACACACCATATCCTGAAGATCTCTACTCAGCAGTCCTCCGCCGCATCCGAGCAGATAGAACAATTAACTACTTCCGGGCCTCCGTCATCAAAGGCGTGCTCACCAGAAATCACAAACAAACTATGACCACCATGTTAGACATAGAAAACAAAGAACCTGCCTATCTATTAGGAAGATTATTCTCCGCACTAGAAAAAACTCAAGGCGATGCACTTGGCGACCTCAATGCTGGTCTCAAAGACAAATTCTACAGCAGCGCATCCGCCACGCCAGCCTCAGTATTTCCACGCATACTCCGCACCTACCCTCACCATTTAGCCAAACTCAATGGCGGTCAGAAAGTTGTAAGGGAACGTCTTATCCAAGATATCATTGGAGAACTGACCGAGTTCCCATCTCACCTCAACCTCAAAGACCAAGGCAAATTCGCCATAGGCTACTACCACCAGCGTAAAGCTCTCTTCACGAAGAAATCCTCTATCACATCAGAGACACAAGAATCTAAATAAATAATAATAACACTTTAAAACACATAAACTATGAACAACCGATACGACTTCATCTACCTCTTCGACGCTAACGACGCCAACCCTAATGGTGACCCGGACGCAGGCAACCTCCCACGCATTGACGCCGAAACAGGCCAAGGCCTTGTCACCGATGTTTGCATCAAACGCAAAGTTCGCAATTTTATTCAAACAACACAACCAGGTCAGAACATTTATTTCAAAGAGCTTGCTGTTCACAATAACCAACACGATGAAGCCTATACAGCCCTTAAAGAAAAAGGCATTGCTACAGATGACGATCTAAAGACAGATAAGAAGAAAAAGCCCAAACCTGAAATCAAAAACGCAGCCAGAGATTGGATGTGTCAGAATTTCTATGACGTCCGCACCTTCGGAGCCGTCATGTCCACAGCCGTAAACTGCGGCCAAGTCCGTGGCCCAGCTCAGCTATCCTTTGCCCGCTCAATCGACCCTATCGTCGCCAGCGAGCACGCTATCACGCGTTCCTCTGTGACCAACGAAAAAGACATCGAGAAAGAACGCACAATGGGGCGTAAGTTTACGATCCCCTACGGACTCTATCGCTCGCACGGCTTCATCAACCCCTTCCTAGCGGAACAAACAGGCTTTAGTGACGACGACCTCGAACTCCTTTTCACTGGACTAGAAAACGCCTTCCAGTTCGACCAATCTGCCGGCCGCCCAGCAGGTAGTATGAATGCTCGCAGACTCATAGTTTTCAAACACAAATCC
>NZ_JBDOPO010000002.1:0-2949 GCF_039830215.1 Rubritalea sp.
CGACGGCTGGATCCAAACCACACAACGCGGCAAAAACCGTTGGAACCTCGTGCTCCAACTCAACCTCAATGAATCAGATGCACGCTTCCTAGATAAACAACAAGTGAGACAATGACCCGTTCGAATGCCAGTGCCACCCAGTTAGCCGGGCCCGTCATCGCACACTCGCGTGGGCACGCATCGATCTAGATCTAGCCTCAGGTGAAGTCTTGATCGAAGAAATTCAGAATGACCGCATTCGTGAGTCTAAGTCAGTTTTACAGTACGCTCGGCAACACGGAGATGGTCAAACATTCAATCGATGGGGAACTGAATACCCATCCAATTCTTTTAAGACTACTGGGAAAATCACATCAAACCTCTCACTCTCTACTGGGACGAGGCAATGCTTAGTGCTGCGATTTCCTTTATTCGTCAAGAACTAGGCTTACGTTCTATCTTCTACCACACACCACAAAGTGGTGCCGCCTACACAGGGTCAACTGCTGAAGACGCGCCTCGCTCAAACTACACAAAACTACCACAGAAGTTTTGCTTCTCACTCAGCGAAAGCAGACCAAGCTTTGCTCCGAAGGTGAAACGCAAAATTCCAGATGATTCATTCATGCATTGGGCTCTCTAAAACAAAAGGCCGCCTTGGCGGTACTTCCACCAAGACGGCCTATCCTACACAATGAAAACATGAGATTTGCTGACTGCCAGCACTCTACATGTGATACATTACGGAGGGACAACAAAGCTTTTATCACATTTATGCCTTTTTATTTTAATTGACGATATACTACAATAATAAGGAGAATTAAGAATATTCGGAGTCCACATAATTCATATGGCCTTGAGATTCTCTCGTAATTCTGGACTATTCCACTAGTTCTCTACATTCTGAGTTCTCTCCAACTAAAGACTACAGCCATGCTCATTCTCAAAATTTCTTGCCCTGACCAACACGGAATCGTTGCTAAAATTGCCAACTACATCGCCTCCCACAATGGCAATCTGCTAGAGTTCAACCAATTCACTAACACATTGGACTGTAAGTTTTTTGCCCGCATACAAATCGACACCTCTGATATTGATGTCGAACTAGATTCCTTCATTTCAGGCTTCAATGTCTTGGGTGAAGCGCTCAAAGCTGAATGGCACTTCCGCCACGCCCCATTCAAGATTCGTACAGCTATTCTTGTGACGAAGACAACGCATTGCCTCAACGAAATTCTCTGGCGCTCTAGCGAAAACGATCTTCCGCTAGAAATTACCTCCGTAATCGGCAACCGCGACCACTGCAAAGAAATCGCAGAAAAAGAAGGAATTCCCTTCCACCACATTGAAATGGACGGAGACGCGAAGAATGCTGGATTCCAGAAAATTGCTCAAATCCTGCGCGACGAAAATGTCCAACTCAGCATCCTCGCGCGATTCATGCAGATTCTACCAAACTGGTTCTGCAATGAATTTTCCGGCAAACTCATCAACATTCACCACTCCTTCCTACCCGCCTTCATCGGAGCTAATCCATACCGACAGGCATACAACCGCGGCGTCAAACTCATCGGTGCCACCTGCCACTACGTCACTAGCGATCTTGATGCCGGACCAATCATCGAGCAAGACGTCAAACGCGTCCTCCACTCGCACTCGCCCCAAGATCTCATTCGTCTCGGGCGCGACTGCGAACGCCGAGCCCTAGCCCGAGGTATCCGCCTCCACGCCTATGACCGAACTATCATTGATGGAAATAGAGCCATCGTGTTTGAGGATTAGTATACCTACAATCGGCACCCTCAAAATCCAGATTGAAAGATCCAGCACCCTGATCAGTATCAGCAACATGCGCCCAGTAGCCCTCCTCCTTTCTACCCTGTTTGTCTCTCCACTCTAGGTCGCTGAGCTCGATATTTACCTACTCAGTGGCCAACCCAACATGTAGGAAATTGGTAAGACGAAGAACCTAAATGCTGCTGACCTCATCCGGCTTCCTCACGTCCATTTCTTTACAGGAAAAGGTTTTGAACCAATAGAAATTGGGAAATCCAAAACCTCCCATCGCGCTGGTGATCTCGGGCCAAAGCTTGGCTATGGCAAGGAAATGAGCAAAGACGGCAAGTACATCTACCTTGTCAAGTTTGCTGCGCTTGGCATACCTCTATACCTCGGCTGGAATGGCAACAAATTGCTTGGTGGTGAGCCAACAAAAAACGACACAGACTTCTACCCAAGCCTCAACGCAGCATATGCCAACAAAGGTGAACTC
Organism: Rubritalea sp.; assembly: GCF_039830215.1. NCBI lineage: Bacteria > Pseudomonadati > Verrucomicrobiota > Verrucomicrobiia > Verrucomicrobiales > Rubritaleaceae > Rubritalea > Rubritalea sp. Next base: position 2,252 of record NZ_JBDOPO010000002.1, read on the forward strand.
TACCGAACAATGACTGCGCGGTTCTCGGCAGGAATTCAAGCCTTGTAAGCCTCTGGCCACACAACAGCTTTGGAACGTTTCACCCACCGCGAGCTGATTAGCAGCTAGATGGCTCCAGCCGTTCTCAGTCGGGAAAACATACAATAAAAGCACTGCCATTATTGTATGTCCGAGTAGCTGATACGGCATTCTAGCTATTGATAAGGTAGGCTACGCGATCGGTAAATGGTTCAGCGAACTGGGCTACACAGCATTCTTGCTCAGTATCGTGTGCCAAAAATCAATTAGGGGCACTACAAGATGCGCAGAGAGCAATCCGCACAGTCAGGTCAATACACGAGCAATTTGAAATCGATACGATTGGCATCATGGAAATTCTGCGCAGGTGGCAGCCTCAGTACTACAGCTGCAGTGCGTTCTAACGAGACAGTTTATCCAGCTAAACTAGATCTAGGAAAAAAATACCACTCACGCTCGCACTAGCAACCACGGAGCGAACACCCCCAATGTTTCTCTCTGTCTCCAGCGATGATCCCTATGCTAACAGCTGCCTCGTCATGAGATCAGCTTTGCAAAAAGCTAAATCCCCCTGCGAGCTGGATGTCGTTCCTACGACTCGACACGGTTAAGGCATGCGCCCAGGAAACCCAGCGGCAGACACTTGGCCCTTGCTCTGCTAGAAGTGGCTAGATCGCGAG
>NZ_JBDOPO010000065.1:0-13124 GCF_039830215.1 Rubritalea sp.
GCCTCATGCGCCAAGCCCCACGCTTGTGGCAAAGAGTAATATTTACAAAAAAGACAAGCATGGCATGGCTACCTACAATGATTCTGAAAATGTGCGTCACGTACGCACAACTGCCTATTCGCACATGGAGAATGAGAAAGGGTGTCATGGACTTAAAAGTGCTGGAGGAACTAAGCTTCAATACACGAACACTGTGCGTAGTGCTGCTGCCGATTGGTCAGTTTATCCAATGGGAACCAAATTTAAGATTAAAGGACTCCCTTATGTCTATGAAGTGAATGACTATGGATCAGCGCTCGTGGGCACAAATACAGTAGATTTATTTAAGCCTAACCTAAAAACGATGAGGAAGTGGGGGACGCGTAAGGTCGAGCTTACTGTGATTGAATGGGGCAGCTATGAGAAAAGCCGTAAGCTTCTCAAAGGGCGTACCCGCTATAAGCATTGTCGTAGTATGTATAACGGTATTGTGCGTAAGATGGATTCTGGCAAGGTTACGGACCTTGGGAAGAAATCTACTAATTCAATGTAGTCGAGAATAGCTAAAAAAATCAGATGCCGCATGTCTTTTGTGACTTGCGGCATTTTTCTTGGACCGAGCTTTGCTCTGCGATAGATCTCCAGCATGTTGAAAGTAGAGAGAGCTAAGTGGGTGATGGATCGATTGGAGGCACTCTATCCTGAGACTCCGATTCCTTTAGATCATAAAGATCCATTTACTTTGCTTGTGGCCGTTTTGCTATCAGCTCAATGTACAGACGCTAGGGTGAATACCGTGACTCCAGCTTTGTTCGAGTTAGCTGACAATCCAGCGGATATGGCTCAAATTTCGGTCGAAAGTATACAGTCTATTATCCGTCCCTGTGGTCTGTCTCCCAGAAAGTCTAAAGCAATAGCTGGTCTTTCTAGGATCTTGGTAGAAAAACATAGAGGTCAAGTCCCTCAAGACTTCGCAGCACTGGAGGCCTTACCAGGGGTGGGTCACAAAACTGCCTCAGTTGTGATGGCTCAAGCATTTGGAGTGCCTGCTTTTCCTGTCGACACACACATCCATCGGTTGGCTCAGCGTTGGAAATTGACTGATGGGAAAAATGTAGAAAAAACGGAGGCCGACCTTAAAAAGCTCTTTCCTATTGGAAGATGGAATAAGCTTCATCTGCAGATTATTTTTTACGGCCGGGATGCATGCACGGCACGCGGTTGTGACGGAACGGTATGTGAGTTTTGTGCCACACTATTTCCTCGGAGAAAATCAGCTGTGGTAATAAAGAAATAGTAATAACACAGCAAAAGAATAGTTAACTTTATTTAAGTTCTGCGGGGTATTAGAGTGGTTGACTGTTTTTTTTAGAGGAACTTAAGAGCTCGTCAAAAAGTGCGTAAGTCTCGTATTTTAAACAAATTTTATAGTTTCTAAGGGTGTAAGTGATTGAGTGTTACAAATTTTTTCCCAAATTGCTTCTTTACTAGGAGCGAACGATTAAGAGAATCATCAATCTAATGATCTTAATTAGATCGCTTAGAAACATCTACCTAGACCCAAGTACACACGATAAAAACTATGAAACACCTTTCGCCACGACCGCTTAGAACTGCCGGCCTTACCCTACTCACAACAATGGCAGCAACTGCGCCATTATTTGCCCAAGACACGGCCTCAAAAACAGAAACAAGCGCATTAGACTCCTACCTATTGGATGGTGGAGCGCTAACATTGTTCATTGTTGCAGTCGGTCTACTTTCTCTCATTGGTTTGAGTGTTTATAACTTCATCAACCTTGGTAAGGCGAAGTTTGCCCCTGATGATCTCAAGGCAGCTCTTCACGACCACATGCTCAATTGTCGTATCCGTTCTGCAATCGAACTCGCTGCGTCACACCCATCCTACCTTGGTCGCATGCTCGCTTATTCTCTTCCAAACGTCGATGCCACTCAGCCTGAAAGTCTTGGCCGCGATGGAGTCGAAGACGCAATTGCTGACTTCTCAATCAACGAGAACCGCAAGCAGATGATCTGGATCAACCTTATTTCACTCGTGGCTCAGTCTGCTCCTATGATGGGACTATTCGGTACAGTTTTTGGTATGATCGCGGCCTTCGCGACATTGAAGAATGCAGGAGCAGATCCATCTGCGCTTGCTGGTGATATTTCTATTGCGCTCCTTACTACCATGTGGGGGCTTGTTATTGCGATTCTTTCTGTGATCGCTTACTTCTTCTTCAAAGCTCGCTACAACAATCTTGTAGCAGATTGTCACCAGACAGCTGAGGAGCTTCTCAATGCTTCTGTACAGACCGTGAATGGTGAAGCTCATCTTGCTAAGATTCCTGAGGGTCTTGCTGTTTAAGCCTTTTGCTAAGCGACACAAATGGTGGTGCAGTGACATTTATGGAACTGCGCCAGGTCTCCTAAAATCGTAAATACGAACCAGGATTTAAATGTCAAAAAAACTAAGAACCCTCAATGCTCAGACTGAGGACGAGGCAAAAATGGACATGTCACCTATGATTGACATGGTTTTTCTTCTCCTTGTTTTCTTCATTGTGGTGTCTACGCCGATGGTGGTGAAAATGGATGCCGAGGTGAAACCCTCTGTGGCCTACAACGCCAAGAAACCTGAACAAAAACACGGACGTATCGTCGTCAATATTCGCTCAGATGGAACTATCTTTCCCGTCGAAGTGTCAGAAGGCGCTATAGAAACTGAAGACGATATCACGGAGTATGTAAGAAAATTCAAAGAAGAATTTGAAAACCAAGGTTTTGATCCACGTCTTCACCTGCGTGGTGATAAAGACTCTGTGTTTAAGCATTCTCGTAAAGTGATCAAGGCAGCAGCAGCAGCGGGTGTTGATAGTGTGATATTCTCCGCGTTCGATTTTGAAAAATAAGAAAACTAACCTTTAGAATACCATGGCTAGACGCAAACAAGGACTCGTTGCAGAAGATGATGAACCAGAATTAGACATTTCGTCATTGATTGACGTGTGTTTCCTTCTCCTCATTTACTTCATGGTGACGGCGACTATTCAACCTCGAGAGAGTGACCTCGGCATGACTTTGCCGTCACAGGCCCCCTCCGACACTCCGCCAGAGATTTCTCCGATGCTTATCGAAATTCAGGACGATGGATCCATCCTTGCGAATAAGGAAGAACGCCTCGACCTCGCAGCTGTCGGGAAAAAGCGCAATTTACCGCTCTTAGAGGCACGCCTGCAGATATACAAGGATGGAGCATCAGCTGCCAATACCGACCCGCTGGTTCAGGTCGCTGTGCGTGGTGAAGCGCCTCAGCAAGCAGTTGTTGATGTGCTCAATGCTCTGGTGGGCTTAGAAATTCAGAAAGTGACCTTTACGGATTTCTCTAATAACTAACTTTGCACTTTTGCTAATTAATGCCCATGTAGTAGCATTATATTACTACTCTTAGCAAGAGAGCCTTTATAAGGGCGCTTTCCCTCGGATTGCGCCCTTTTCTTTCAAAAACCATTTTTCTACACACCTATGAAAACTCATCATTCTCTAACAATGGCCATTACTTTGGCTGGGGCGTCGCTCGTCGGTATGGCTCCACCACAGGTAAAGGCTCTAGACATTCAAGAGGCGGTACCATTAGGTATCACAGCAATGCGCGAAGCCCAATGGCAAAAAGCGCAAGGAATATTCGCCAAAATTGTTGAATCCTACAGTGATCGAGGTAGGTCGCTATTTGGTGGACGTTTTGGTGTCATTTACTACAACAAAGGTTTTGCCGAGCTTAAGATGGCTGGCGACATGCAAAGACTTGGTGGCGAAGAAAATAGCGCAAAAGCGCGTGAATATTATACCCTAGCGAAAGAGTCTTTCTCTAGCTGCTATAAACTTCCATCAGACGACAAAGGGCAGAACGTTTATCACAAGAAGTCTCTTCTATACACAGGGCAAGTTGAGCAGGCGTTAGAAGAATACAAAGGCGCGATAGCTAGCTATAAAAAGTTTCTCGCCGAGAGGGAAGACCGAGATAAGTACAACCCAGGGATGTTTAACATCAACATGGCGATTTGTCACTTCAAGCTCGAAGAGCCATTGATCAAGCCAGGTATCACCTTCTTTGAAACTGCTCTGAAGAACAAAGAGCGCTGGAAAACCCCGAATGCTGCGATTGTTTCGGCGTTCCAGGCTCTCACAAAGGCTGTGATTAAATCTAAAAATGAGCGTGCTCTTGTTGACTTTCTTAACCAGAATCGCTCAGCCATCACTCTGCGTCCTTACCAGATGGTGCAGTTTGGTCCATTTTTCCAAAAGCTAGCGACTGAAGCGCTCGAGGCCGACATGCAGGAAGCTGCATACAATTTGTTTGCCTTGATTCCTGGCACTGAGGAGGCGTTAGCTGACCTTGGAGTTATCAAGGAAAAACTTGCGCTGTATCCACGAGCAGGACTAAAAGATGGTAATGACTTAGTTTACAAAGAGCAAATAAGTAAGTGGTATAGCGACTTGCGTACGAAAGATCGCTCAGGTGATCCTCCAGAAGTTTTAGCGCTCACAGCTCTTGCTTTCACCCACGAATCTAATGGAAACGTGCGAGGGGCATTCGGAGCTTACGAGCAATTAGAGCTTTATTTTGAGAAGTCGCGCCGCCGTGAGGATAATCTTTACAATCTCGTGCGGACATCTTCAGTGATCAGCGAAGTTCTTACTACTGAGCATTACGGGCAGATTTTCCTCAGAAATTTCCCACAGAGTGACTATTGCGAATCAGTCCGTAGTATGATGCTTTCATCTCTCTTCGCTGGTGCTGAGTATGAGAAGTGTGAACTGGTTGCTGAAAAGATGATCGACGAGCTACCTAAGCCATCCGTTCAGCACGACATTTGTTTGCACGTTCTAGGCGGGTCAAAATTCTACTTAGGAAAATTCCTCGCTGCGCATCCATTTTTGGAAGAGCATCTCAAGATGTACCCTGAAAGTGACTTCGCACTTGCTGCGGCTTACTTTGAGGCATCTAACCTAGCTCAATTACAAATGTGGGAGCAAGCGGGCGTTAGACTTGATGCCTTTCTGAGTAAATATCCTGACGCAGGTGAGAACATGTTCTTACCGTTCGCTCTTTATGATCGAGCAAACGTCCATTTCTCTGAGAGCGAGTACGAGCCAGCCTTGGTAAATATCGCACGCATTGAAGCTGAGTTTGACGGCTCAAATATCGAGGACTCAGCCTACAACCTTAAGGGAAATATCCTGCAGAGTCTGGGTAAGCGTGATGAGGCTAAAGAATACTACCTCAAGGCGCTTGAGCTATCTAAGCATCGCGATAACGTGGTGGTTCAGGGTGAAGCTCTCTACTACCTAGTCGCATTGCTCGGTACCGAAAAAATCGGCAAAGGGCCAAATCCTAACATGAAGGATGCCCTTCCTTACTATGATGAATTTTGGAAAGGTTACCAGAGTTCACCATACAAGGCGCAGGTCGCCGTTGCTGGTGTTCCGGCCTTAATCGAGGCTGGTCGTTTTGATGAGGCCCTAGCCAATGTTCAGGGAGTGATTGCTGAGATGGCGAAGCGCGAAAACCCTGCAGGCTTGGAAGGTGCTATCGGTTCTTACACTAAGTACTTCCTCATTGCGCAGAAGAATAAAGGGCTAAGCCCATCAGATGCAGCAGATAAGCTGAAGGATCACTACTATACCTTCGATGGTATCGATTCTAACGACATCCGCACGCTTGCAATGCTGCGTATTGCCGTGATTGGTGTGTATGAAGATAGTCTTAAAACCGCAGTCAAGGAAGAAGATGAAGCTTTAGTGAGTCGTAACCAAGCGCGCATCAATGCCGCCTTTAAGGCTCTAAAGACGGCTTACCCAGTGGAGAAGCTGTCGAACTTCGTTCTTGTGCGTGTGGGTGATTATCTCCGCACCAAATCCACAGCACCGCGTCAGGCGCTTCCCTATTACCAAGAGCGCTTGAAGCGCCCTCAGGTAAATGGTCGCTCAGTCGCAGAGTTTGGTTTGGCCGACATTTACGGTAAAGCTGGTAGTAAGGACGAGATGTCTACAGCCATCGGAATGATGGAGAAAATCCTTAAGAATAAGGATAACAGTAAGAAGAATCGTGATAAAGCGAGTTCTCGTATTGTTAAGATCTATGCTAAGCAGGAAAACTGGAATAAGGTTATCGAAGCAGGCAAGGCATACCTTGCCGAGTTTACCAAAGATCGGACTAATGTTCAGGTAATTTTAGCTCAAGCTTATAAAGAAAAGAAGATGTTCGCAGAGTGTATTGCAACAAATATGGGAATTTTCGCTTCCAATACAGCTAATTGGAATGTCTCAGTCCCAGCAATGGATACAGCAACAGCACTGATGTGGGATCACGGAGCTAGCAAAGAGGGTAAATCTAAGCAACAGTTGGCCTATGAAGTTGCTGGTGGCTACATCAAGTCATCACGAGCTGCATTCGATAAGAATAAAGACGACATGACTGAAGAGGTTCGCACTTCTTGGAAGCGTATTGATGCTCGAGTCATCAAGTGGGAAAGTAGTGGCACGATCCAGTCCTTCGCGGATATGGAAAAAGACCAGTAATTCTCTAATATTGGCTGAAACCTAAGACATGGCGCTATAGAGACAGAAATTTATAAGCGCCAGCTAACAAAAAAATTTAAGAAATAATATGAAATTACTCACAATACTCATGGCGGCTACCCTCGGTTTAACCATGTCTGTCGTAGCTCAGCAACCGGAGCGCGTCACAATCGAAGGTGTGCTCATCACGGCTGATGGTGAATACGAGAAAGTTTTCCTTATGGGAGCTTCTAAAACTAGCGTCTTCTACGTAAAGAACATCAGGGCTGTTGATGTGAGCAGTAAACGATTAAGTGCGTTTGCTTCTATCTATATCACTGAGCCTAAGGAGTACTCAGAGGCGATGGGGCTTTTCGAAGACCGTAAGTACAGCGAAGCATACACCAAGTTTGGTGAAGTGATGGAGCGTTACAAGAAGTTCCAGCCTATCAAAGATAACCATTACACACTCGCTGGTTTCTATCAGCTTGAATGTCTTCGTAAGCAATTGAAGACTGATGAGCTAGTGAAAGCAGTGGCTGATTATCGTACTGAGAACTTGATGCGTCCCGATCTTCTTAAGCAGATTGAAGTGTACAAATTCTGGGAGGCCTTGGACTCAAAAGCATGGGCTCGTCTCGATAGACTCGCAAGTGAGTGGAAAAGTAAGCGAGTGCCAATTTCTCAGCGAGCTCAGATCTCCTATTGTCATGCCATGGCGCTGGAAGCTCTCGGCCGCAAGACTGATGCCTTGAACGTGTACGGTCAGGCAATGACTGCGGACTACTCGAAGTCCGAGGAAATTGTACGCGAATCAGCACATGCAGCACTGCGCGTGTATCTTTCTTTTCCGGAAGTAAAAACCGCGATGACCCTCTGGAAGACTGCTGACGAGGATATTTATTCCTCAGGCTACCGCTTATTAGCTGAGGGAAATGCTCTGGCGCGCCTCTATAATAAAGCTGGTATGGGCGCAGGTGTTGCGCTTCCGCTTAAGTATGCGGTCTTTCTTAAGTATACAGCTGACGATGCTCCAGGCTTGAAGCTGTAAGCTTCTAAAAAATTAACTCACTAAAGCATCCGTTCCAAATTTGGATCGGGTGCTTTTTGTTGATGAGTATTTTCCACTTTATGCGGTTTAAGTATATTACTGTGGTATCAGTTAAACTAGAAATGAAGAAACCTATACAAATTTTGATCATAGCAGTATTGCTCACATTGTTCGCTCCGTTGACATGTGCTAGCGAGGCCCAAGATGATAAGCTGAAGCGCGCAGTCAGCTTGATGCAGAATGCACAATGGAAATTGGCGTATTCGGAGTTTTCAGAGATTGATGTGGCCGAGCAGGCTGCTGGGGTTTCAGAAGGAGTGTACGGCAAGCTTCTTTACAGTATGGGGCTGTGTCAGATGGAGCTGGCAAAGATTGGTGAGGCCGAGTTGCGAGTTGGATTCTATACGAATGCTCTCAAGGATTTTGAGAGATGTCGAAATTTCACTGGCCCGGCAGATGATCAAAACCGCTATATTACTCGCAGTCTTTTGCGCATGGCAATGTGCTACCAGGCGATGGATCGATTTGACGATGCCTACACTGCTTATGGCGCATTTTTAGTCGAGCGAAAACAAGTTGTTGATGTCTACGATCACGGTAGTTTGTTGCTGAATTTGGTGACATGTTCACTGCGCCGTACCACTCCTGTGGATGCCGAGATTTTGAGGTACTTGAGGCAGGCTGTGGAGGGACGTGAACGTTTCAAAATAGCACCAGAGCCCTTGTATGGCGCTATCCTAGATGTGTATGCATACACTGCTAGTCGCGTCTCTCCAGAGCAAGAACGTGATCTCTTAGGTTGGTTAGCTGAGTGTGCTGACGATCTAGCGGAAGGCTCGGATATTGGTTTGGAGTCGCTCAGCCAGACAGTACAAAAGCTCTTGAATGACGGAGCACTTAAAAATGCTCAAAGTTTACTCGAAACCTTACCGTGGCTTAGTGCCGGGTCCTCAGAAAAGTCAGATCTTTCAAGCTCTAATGAACGCAATGCTGTTTTATTGGCGCGTTCGATTGAGCAGTACGTCCACACTCAGCCAGTGCGACAGCGTGGATATTTGCTCAACCAACTGCTCGAGCATTTCCCGGAATCGACCCGAGTATCAGAATGGCTGTACCAATCTATTGTGGTGAGTTTTGAGCTTGATCAGATCGATCAGGCGCGTGCAGCAGTCTCTCTCTATCAATCTAAATTTCCAGATGGTAAACATAGGGAAACGGTTGAGTTATTAGAGTTGAGTAGCCTCTTCGATGCTGGGCAATACTTGGAGGCTTTAGAGTTGGCTGGAGCCAATGCGTTAGGTGCTGTGGCGCAAAGGGAGGACCGTCTTTATGTGATGACTGGTTCGACCTGTTTCTTGGGGGAATATGAGCGGAGCTTGAAGTTGGCAGCCGAGTATTTGAGCTTGTCTCCAAATGGTAAACACGTAATGTCGGTACGGTATTTTCGGGCTGTGAGTTATGCCCGATTAGGTTACACTACACAGGCTCGCTCGATTCTATCTAACATCACAGTGGCTGAGCTTCACGGTTATGCCCAATACGAGCTTGCTGTGCTGGATTTCGAGTCGGCATCCTACTTGGAGGCCCAGGAACGATTGGTACATGTGCGGGAGTTGGAGCTAGTTCCACAATTGAGGGTTCACGTGGATTTACTTTCCGCACGAACTGCCGCTATTTTGCGTAACCGTGAGGCTGCTGAGGTCTCATACAAAGCTGCGCTGGAGTTGGCTCGCTCATCTGACATGTTAGAGTTAGAGCAAGAAGTCATGTTCCATCTGATAGCCTTTTACGGCCGGGAGCAGGTGGCGGGTGATCCAAATCCTGATATGGGAAAATGCCTTCCCTACTATGATGAATTTTTCCAGAAATTTTCAGACTCAGTCTATGCCGCTCAAGTGGCTGCGGCGGCAATGCCTGCATTAAAAAATGCGGGTGAATTAGACCGTGGAATTAAGAGGCTTGAGCAAGTTCTTCAAGTTTCCTGTTGCCAGTTAAAGGAGGCCGGGCTGCGCAATGCTGCCAATACTTTGATCTGGGCTAGGATAGATGCAGGAATGAAACCTTCTGAGCTTAAAAGTGAGTTCAGGGCGCACGATCCATCTACCTTTGCCTTGGTGCAATGGTTTGCTCTGGCTGAAGTGTATGTTGCTGGGCTTGATCAAGCGCATCTAAGTTGGGGTAGAAAGTTACGCTATGACGCCATTTTACGTTCTATGTATGCCGAGTTATCGCTCCGTTCAAAGGGGGTTAAATTGCCTGGCTATATACACTCAGCTCTGGGGTCATGGTTCTTAGTAGATGAGAACTTTCCTCAGCTGGCTCGTGAGCATTTTGCTGTTGCGCAGCACTCAAGTTTGCTCAGTCAGCGCGAGCTTGCTAAGCTAGGTGAAGCGAAGGCTTTAAGATTGTCCGAGGAACTTGCTGATTTGGAGCAGGCAAAGGTGTTGCTCACTGGTCTGTTAAAGCGTAGCGGAGGAAATGTCATGTTGTTGGAGGAAGCCATGTATGAATCGATAGAAATTCTCTCAAAACTTAAGTTATGGGATATCCTAACGGATCGCTCTAAAGAGTACTTGATTGAGAAAAAATTCGATTATCAGCGCTCACGAGTCTGGTATCTTTTAGCGAAATCCTACGATTTGAGGGAAATGAAAGAGGATGCAATGGCTAATTATTCCCGTGTTTTTGCTGGCTACACTAGGGTTTTGCCTGTGTCAGCTCCATCGGTGGATCGATTAAGTGTGCTTACATGGCAGCGGAATCGTCCGGAGACGGGAGAGGAGAAGGCTGATAGACAGGTTGCTTATCAGTTGGCACACCGCTATTTATCGATGGTGAAGGACTATCCAGAATGGGAAAAAAAGCGCGATGGAGTCCGCGAGCCATTGGCAGCGATTCGGACCAATGTGGAGGCTTGGGAGGCGAGCGGTGAGGTGGTTTCTGTCGAGCAAATGCTCAAGGAAATGCGGCAAGGTAAGCGCTAACAGAGCTTCATTTTAGGCAATAAAAAACCCTACTATCGAAGGATAGTAAGGTTGGTAAACTTTTTAGGTAAAAGAATCTAAAGAGATCCCTTGAGTGTGGAGGAAGCCTTGAAGCCAACCGTCTTGGACTCTTTGATCTGCATTGACTCGCCAGTTTTAGGGTTGCGTCCCATACGAGCAGCACGCTTCTTAACTTCAAATGTACCGAAACCGATAAGTTGGACTTTTTCATCTTTCTTAACGCCTTGAGCGATGGATGTGAGGACAGCGGAAAGAGCATCTTCAGCAGCACGCTTAGTTGCGTCTTTTCCGAGGTTCTTTTGGATGGATTCTACGAGTTCTGCTTTGTTCATGACGTTACATCTTTTGCGGAGTTTTTAGTATTTGTAAAGGTTAAAAGAGAAGAAAAAACCCTATATGAAATATAGGGTTTTTGGCTTGCCAATAGTTAGTTCCGCATAGTAGCTGTCACGTCTGTAGCTTGATGTACCGGTGATTTGGTGTTGTTAGATATTGTTAGGTGTTGTTGTTTGGTTTATGGGCTGACATGTTGCGTTGGTGATTCGCAGATTCCGTAGTGAGATGTCGATAGAGAGAGTTAATTATGATAGGATTCTAGAATTAGTGGTTTCGGCTACTAAGGCTATACCAGCTCAGAGAGATTTAGTGGAATTGCTAGATGATGCTCACTCCGCGCAACAGCGTGGTTATTTTTTGCCAGATGAGGATGAGCGAATGCGTGATCGCTACCGGCAGTACTTGCGGCTTCGGGCGGTATTGCTTAGCTGTATTGCTGAGTTAGAGCCTTACTGTAATGACGAGGAAGATTGGGATGCTTGTTTGCGCGCTTTTGCTGTAGCATTCACAGCGGCTTGTGTGTTGATGCGTGCTGCAGAATTTCTCGTAGATTTGGCGGGTGACAGGTTTCTAGTGTGGAAAAAGCTAGATGAGGCTGAGCTGCGCTATGGGATAGAGGGGGGGAGTTTTTCTAGGCTGTATAAGAATCTCACTTCACCGCGACGGATGTGGAGGTTTTACGAGGCGACCTTATTCTGGGAGTTGCACTCGGACGAGGTGATGGAACTGAGAGCTGAAGGGGGGAGGATGCGTGAGTTGATCGAGGTGCTGGACTCAGAGCTTCCATTTGTTGGAAGGAGCAAGGCGGCCTATCTAAAGCGCCAATTCCAGTACCGAGTTTTCTCATTTAGGCGTAGGCAGCATACGAGCTACCGAAAAGTGATGTTTCAGATGTTTCGGATGAGCGGTAAAGTTATCGCTGAGGTGAAGCAGCCAATATTGGCGATCCAAAAGTCGGGCAAGCGCGTAACGCCACGAGTCTTAGCTAAAGCGTGGGCAATTCTGCAGCCGGGAGATGTGATCGTGACTCGGCATGATGAAGCAATGAGTAATCTCTTTCTTCCTGGGTTTTGGCCACACGCTGCATTTTATATAGGCAGTAAGGAGCAACGTGAAAAATTAGGAATTTTGGATGAAGTCCCAGAAGGGGTGAATGTGGTGGAGGCGAAAAAGGATGGGGTGCATTTTCGTGCTCTGACCGAGACCCTAGCTGTGGATGCCTTCACGATTCTCCGATCAAAGCTTTCTCAGGAGAAGGTTGCGGCAGCGGTCCGGTGCGCTATAAGTCACACGGGGAAGCGCTACGATTTTGTGTTTGATTTTCGTGAGTCAGATCGTCTGGCTTGTACCGAAGTAGTGTATCGTTCCTACCAGGCTGGAGCCGGAGTGGCTTTTGAATTGGAGGAGCGCGCTGGAAGGCTGTGTCTCTCGGCTGAGGCATTGATGAACCAGGGACTTAAGCTCGGTGTCTTCGAGCCAGTGGCTATTTACGGGGTGGATGGGATAAAGGTGCATGAGGGAACTGAGGCAAAACGGCGGCTCGCTCATAGTTATCGAGCCGACTGGTGAGTTTATAGAAGGGAGAGAACTAGCAATTCTTAAGTTATCCTAACAATGTGTGGGCAAAATCATGCCGCGAACAAATCCTCGCGAAAGCGCTTATTTTCAGTGGGTTAATCTGACTTTGTGAAAAATTTCACAAATAGACTTGCTCGCTTTTCATAGGGAGGTTATTGAGCAGTCGCTCGCCGCAATGGCGATTTAAATTCATGGCTACGAAAAAGACTTTCCTATCTCTGTTGTTCCTTTGTTTCTCATTGGGGCTTCCTGTTGCTGCAGTTGCTGAGCACCATGGTGCGCACGCTGCAGTTGAGCACGCTGAAGCGCACGGTCATGAAGCTGCAGTTGGCGCGCATGGTGAGCAAGCAGATGCACACGGTGACGAGCACGCTGAGCACGCAGCACCAAAGCTTCCGCTCCACGCTGTTACTATTCACGACGCAGAGCTTTTCTCTAACTCCATGGTGATGACTTGGATCGCGGTTCTGATTATCATTCTTTTCTGTCGTGCAGGTGCTGGCAAGCTATCCATGGTTCCTAAAGGTTTCCAAAATTTTGCCGAGTGGATCATTGAGTCACTCTACAATTTCTTCGCTGGGGTTCTTGGCGATCACCTCGCTAAGCGTACATTC
>NZ_JBDOPO010000134.1:0-2938 GCF_039830215.1 Rubritalea sp.
TAGTAAATATATTTTGTTTGCTTTTGTGATATTTTGTTTGCCATAACTATATCTTCTAATATCATATGATTAAAAAAAGCTAACCTGATATTATATAGGACATAATCATGGCAAAAAAAGTAAGAAAATTAAACTTGTAGTAAAAATTCTCATATAAAATACTATCACCAATACGTGTAGGGCACTAGGACTTTAACGGCACTGAGGCCTACAACGGGGCAAGAAGGTGCTTCCCCTGATTGGGGGGGGGAGGCTAGAAACAGCCACGCAGGCAGCCACGTTCGTGAATCTGAACGTACGTTAATTATTAGGTTTATGCCTATAGATAAGGACTAATAGGCCATTTCCCTGACCTGCGGTTTTGCAAGAGAAGCCTGTTATTTCAGTGTTTTTACTGGTGGGGAGTTACCGGATCCATCTGTGCCTCCAAGCGTCAACTTAAAGTTACTACCTGGATGATTCGAGTTCAACCGCTGGATTGTGGGGAGTCGTTTAGGCTTAGTTGCTTGGCGTCTTATTCTTTTGGCAGGACCCTTCTTGAATTAAGGGAGGCCGTTCTTCGGTCGCTGCCGAAACTATTAGCACTCCCAACAGGAATGGGTGTTAGGAGCGTTCAATAATTTCATTTACGATGGGTGCATGCCGAATGGAGAGCCAAAAGAGAGAGAATCCTTAGCTGAGCTATTCCCTGACGTGGCTTCTCAATGGCATCCAACGTTGAATGGTGACTTAACACCCGATGGCGTTGAAAAGAACTCAGGAAAGCGTGTTTGGTGGAAATGTCCAAAGGGACCTGACCATGAATGGCAAACAACACCAAGTAAGCGAATCCGAAGAAATCAGGGATGCCCATACTGTATAAATCAGAGAGTCTCTACAACCAACTCTCTTGCAACTCTGGATCCTGATATAGCTTCTCAGTGGCACCCGACGTTGAATGGCGAATTAACGCCCAATGACGTTGTTAAAGGGTCAGATAAACGTGTTGCATGGTTATGCCCTATAGGTGATGACCATCAATGGGAAGCAAGAATTGGTGAGCGTTCCAAGGGTAAAGGTTGCCCGTTCTGTGCAGGTAAACGGGTATCTAAGACAAATTCTCTAGCTACTTTGGCTCCTGATGTTGCTAAACAGTGGCATCCTTCGCTCAATGGAGAGTTAACTCCAGATGATGTTGTCGCTGGCTCTACAAAGAAAGTTTGGTGGAAATGTCCAAAAGGACCAGATCATGAATGGGAATCAAATATTGGAGAACGAGCTACTAATCGAAAGAGGGGGTGTCCTTTTTGTGCTGGGCAAAGGGTTTCTGTAACGAATTCGTTAGCGAGTCTTGCCCCTCAATTAGTAAAGGACTGGGATTACGAAAAGAACGGTGATCTTAAGCCTGAAGATGTTGTTCTAGGAACCAATCGGAAAATTTTTTGGGAATGTCCAAAGGGACCTGATCATGAATGGATAGCTAGCGGAAATAACAGGGATAAGGGAACGAACTGTCCAATGTGCGCAAATAAGCGTGCCTCAGTTACTAATAGTTTAGAAACGCTGTATCCAAAGGTCAGTAAGGAATGGCACCCTACGAGAAACAAAGGAGTTACCCCTCGAGACGTGATCGCTGGATCAAATAAAAGGTACTGGTTTAAGTGCGATAAAGGTCCTGATCATGAATGGCAAGCGATAGTCAATAACAGAACTACTCACGGTAGTGACTGCCCAATGTGTGCTGGTAGGGAAGTCTCCGTCACGAACAGTATTGCTACTCAATGCTCTCCAGAAGTTCTTAAACAATGGCATTTTGAAAAAAATGGGGATGTAACCCCAGACAAATTACCAATAGGGACACACAAGAACGTCTGGTGGAAGTGCGATAAAGGACCTGACCATGAATGGCAAGCCCAAACACGTCACAGAATGGGTTTAGTGCCCTCTATGCCAGCACATGGGTGTCCAGCGTGTGATGGGAAACAGGTATCAGTAACGCATAATTTAGTAACTCGATTCCCCTTGATTGCTAGTCAATGGCATCCAACAAAAAATAAAGGAGTTACTCCTGACCAAGTGGCTGCTGGAGCGAATAAGAAATATTGGTGGATATGCGATGTCGCCAGCCACCATGAGTGGGATGCTTCGCCAAACAAAAGAACTAGTGGTCGTGGTTGTCCGTACTGCACTCTAACTCCAAGATCAGCACAAGAAATTCGTTTAGCTCATGAACTTTCAGCTCTGATAGATTTTGACCTTGAAGCGCACAAAGTCCGGTTTGATGGTCGAGTAAGAGACGTAGACATTCTTATCAACGACCAAAGCATTGTTGTTGAGTTCGATGGAGCTTATTGGCATAGAAACAGCGCTGAGAAGGACCTCGAGAAAAATAGAAGCCTTGAAGCAGGGGGTTGGAACGTTATTAGGGTTCGTGAAAGGCCCCTAGATTCCATTCACAAGAATGATGTAATGGTTCCCACTGAAGCTCCGGCGAAGCAAGTAGCTGATCTTGTCCTACAAAAAATCACTGAGGTAACGGGTGTGAAGATACCGAAGTTGAAAGAGTATTTGGCTTCTGATCAGCCTTGGCGTGAGAAGGAATCCTTGTCCGCCATTCGTGAATACCAGGCTGAGAACGCGAGGAAGAAAGTAGAGCTTGCTGCTAGACGTGCGGCAAAAAAGAAGCCTTAGGGGCTGTCCGAGCGACATTAAATGTCTACGGACACCTCATGCCAGGCCTCGATAGTCGCCTAGCGGAACGGCTAGATGAACGTCTAAGTGAATCTCTAGCGCCCCAGGAGCGCCCCAAAGCAGTAAATGACTAAGAGTTAGTCTCGCTGCGTTTCCCCAATTCATGTCATGAACTGGTATTTTAATTGTCGGGATGAGAGGATTCGAACCTCCGACCCCCTGCTCCCAAAGCAGGTGCGCTAGCCAGGCTGCGCTACATCCCGTAGCC
>NZ_JBDOPO010000046.1:0-13119 GCF_039830215.1 Rubritalea sp.
AGCCACTGATCACTCTCTTCAGCCAGAGAGTCATAGAAGCCTTCGAAGCAATGGTCGGCACCTTCGAGTACGACGTGTTTCTTCTTACCACGGAGGGTGAGGAAAAGGTCTTCACTGTCCTTGGGTAGGACGACATCATCCTTATCACCATGGAGCATGAGCCATGGGCTACGGATATCGCGTGCTGCGGTGAGCGTGTTGCCTATGTCGTGCAGGTCATCGACAAATGTTTGGCTCACTGGGTTGGTCTCATCTTCCCACATACAACCTTCACCTGGCACTTGATCGCCAAATTCCGTTTCGCAAAATGTCTTGGTGTGAACCATGCCAGCGAGCGATACAAGGACGCTGAGTCGGTCATCTTTAGCGGCTGCTAGAGCTCCCACAGCCCCCCCCATCGAGTGGCCTATGTAGGCTACTTTTTTGCTGCCTTTCACTTGGTCTAACACCGCGTGGAGATCATCGACCTCTTTGTTGATACACATGTCCTCAAACTTACCTTCCGAGGCACCACAGCCTGAGTAGGAAATGCGCAGGCACGGCCATCCGGCTGCTACAAGGCGGTTGGTCACTTCCACAATGAGCTCGCGATCCTTATCGCCTGTCACTCCGTGGGCCACTACCACAAGCACGTCGTCACGCTCTGTTGGATGGAATGCGTGGTCGATCACCTCGCCGTGTTTATTATGAACTTTCATACGTTAATTTGTTTACGAGCGTCCTTTGAAAGTGAGCTCTGAGATGCCAGATTTATCCAAATCCCCCAGCCCAAGATCAATCATTTTTTTGTACTGCGCTTCAGTCGCTTGTGAAACCGGCACGGCAATTCCTGCTGACTTTGCGAGATCGTTGGCAATCCCGCTATCCTTCGCTGCGTGAACAGACGAGAAGTAGCATTCGTGGTCACGGATCTGCATGTCTTCCGCATCGGTCTCTAACACTCGTGAGTTAGCACCAGTTTGTGAGAAAATCTCGCGCACCATTCCGAGATCGAGTCCCAGCGCATCGGCAATACCCAAACCTTCTGCTAGAGCTGCGGTGTTGATATTCATCACCATATTTACCAGCGCCTTTACTTTGGCAGCCGAGCCGATATCGCCAGTGTGACGGAGTGCAACGGAGAGAACATCAAGCAATTCCTTGTTCTCTTGGTACACTGCATCTGAGCCGCCCACCATGAGGTAGAGCGTGCCGTTGCGTGCTTGGTCGATACTCGAAGCCATTGCAGCCTCCAGCGTCTTGGCTCCCACCACAGCTGCGGCGTCCGCAACCTCTTGGTGCACCTCTGGGCTCAGAGTTGCGCAGTTGATGAAGGTCGTTCCTTCGGCATTGGTTAGAAGCGTGTCACCTTGGGGTTTGAAAATGTCGCGCATCGCATTGTCATCGCTCACCACGGTAATCACCACATCAGCAGCGGCCGTGACTGAAGGTAAATCACTTGCGCACTGAGCACCAATATCTTGTGCTAGTTCTTCCGCAACTTGTGT
The DNA here is from genome assembly GCF_039830215.1 of Rubritalea sp. NCBI lineage: Bacteria > Pseudomonadati > Verrucomicrobiota > Verrucomicrobiia > Verrucomicrobiales > Rubritaleaceae > Rubritalea > Rubritalea sp. The sequence goes on from NZ_JBDOPO010000046.1 coordinate 1,488, forward strand.
GAAGATGTCGTAAACGACAGCCACATTGTAGCCTGAATCGTTGAGGTGACGCGCCATGTTAGCGCCCATTCTGCCAGCTCCGACTAGTCCGATTGTTGGTTTCATAATTTTTTTAAATGGAGTTTCTGGAAGCGTCCAGAAGCGCTGTTAGTTTTTAGATTATTACTTGATGCATTTTGGGTGGAAGCCCAACCAATCATCAAGGTTGTTGAGGTTCACTGCGTCGAGGATTGGGCCGTCGTCTTCGATGCCATTGGCTTCGAGAATTTCCTTGCGCACATCCTCGCTGTGATTATAGCCGAGTACACTCGCATTGAAAGCTTCGAGAGCGGCTTGATCTAGTTGGCCTCGCCTTTGCTCAAGAACCCATGCCTCAAGCTGCGGATAGGTTGGCTTGCTCTGCATGAAGGCAGTGAATACGTCGTTCTTTAGACCGAATGCATCGAGCAGCATCTGTTCGTAACCACCACCGATTCCTAGGTACTCCGGGTGGAGGAGGCCTGCGATTTCAAGTGAAACTTTCTACCAAAAGCGTGGTAGGTGAGGAATGCCGAGTGGCTCTGTTGCGTCTGAACTGATTAGTGGGATGATATTGCTCATAGTATGTTTTATTTCCTGTATTTTTAAATTTAGATAATTAGGTAGTGCGCCGGTGTGGCAGGGTAAACGTGAAGTCTTGGTTTGATCTCTTTCTTAAGAAAAGGTAATCGATCCTTGGTGTTGAAGACCAGGTGAATAACAACTTTCGACAAACTTTGTGACATAGGGCGGTGGTCTTATTTCACCTGTTAGAATGTCACTAGTTTAAAGGAAATATGAATGATCTTGGCCTTCAGCCAAGGAGGGTCATGACTATGACCTAGGGTTTGGGCTTTGGCGAAAGGAACACGAAAGGTGAAAACTATTGTTTAGAGTCTTCTAGTAACTTACTAAACCCTGAGTAGAGTTTGGATTCCACGGGCGGTGTGTCGGGGAGTTTTCGGTCATCTAACATGAACTCGTCACAGGCGCCGAAGAAGTCGGCTTCGGTTCTCACGCGACGGATTTGGTATTCGAATTCGGCATCGATGCCTTGGGAAATGTAGGCCATGTACTTCTTCATGCGGTTGACGTGGCTGGCTTCGACGTAGGATTTTCTTTTCTCATTTTCAGCGACGGCGTGGTAGAGCGCAGTGACATAGCCATGGAGATCCTTACGGGTCGGTGTCACGATCGGTCGGCCTTCGTAGCTGTCTTTGAGCTGTTGGAAGAGCCAGGGGCTGCGGATAGCACCACGTCCGACCATCAACCCTGCGGCTCCAGTTTGGGCGTGGTAGGCTTTGCCAGTTGCGACATTGACCACATTGCCATTAGCGATCACTGTGCACTTCATAAGCTCCACAGCCTGCTTTACTAGATCAGCGTGGACTGGTGTGCGGTATTGCTCGCGCACGGTGCGACCATGAATGGTGAGGGCATCGATCTCGTGCTTTTGGAAGACTGAGAGAATAGCGTCAAACTCCTCATGGGTTTCAAACCCCACACGGGTTTTCACAGTGAACTTCCCGTCAACGCACTCGCGCAAAGCACCGAGGATAGAATCAACGTGGTCTAGTAATCGGAGCAAACCACCACCCGCATTTTTCTTGTACACCGTGGGAGCTGGGCAACCAAGATTGAGATCAATTCCTGCCACAGGGTACTCCATCAATTGCCTAGCTGAGCGAGTCAGAGCTTTGATGTCCTCACCAATCATTTGCGCGAAGACAGGCTTTCCTGTTTGATTCTGAGTGATCGAACGAAGAATTTTTTTATCCAAACTCGAGTCTCTATGGACGCGAAAATACTCAGTGACGTAATAATCTGGGCCACCATAACCGTCGACCACTCCCATAAATGCTAGGTCAGTGATGTCCTGCATTGGTGCGAGAACGAGTACGGGGCGGTGGTCTGGAATGAGTTTCTGCATCGGGCGCTCCCAGCATGTACCAGATAAGGCAATGGAATCAAGCGGCACCTGCCACACTGAACTAGACAAAAAATGTTCAAATATTAAAATTTATGTAGTATCAGAATAAATAGCCTAGGTGAAACATCCTATTCCTATGACTATAAAACTCCTCGTCATGATCGCAGTAACGGCCATGACTGTCACCGCCTGCCAATCCGAACCGAAAAATGCTAAACCAATGGAAACCAGCAACGACAAACCAGTAACACCCACCGAGAAGGTAGAAAAAACTGACGCCGAATGGAAAGCCCAACTCACTCCTGAGCAATACCGAGTCGCCAGAAAATCGGGTACTGAAGCTCCAAATGGCAAGGTCTACAAGCAATTTAAAGCACAGGGAGCAGGAACGTATTTCTGTATTGGCTGCGGAGCTGAACTCTTTAGCTCCAAAGAAAAATTTGATTCCCGCTGCGGGTGGCCCTCCTTTTATGATCCAGCGAAAGCTAAAAACGTGACCACCAAAGCCGACTACTCGGCCGGTAGTGTCCGCACTGAAGTTAATTGTGCAAAATGCGATGCCCACCTCGGCCACGTCTTTAAAGGAGAGGGATTCAACACTCCAACCGACAAGCGCTATTGTATCAACGGGATCGTGCTAAAGTTCGTTCCTGATAAGAAGAAGTAGTCTTTACTCTGGCCTCAAAGAGGAAACAGCCAATGGCATGGTGAAGCTTCACTTAACGTGACCTTTATCTCACCACCACTCCACTGATAAGGGTGTCTTGTCCGATCGAAGTGGATCGGACTTCTTTGAGTGTGAGGCTGCTTTTAAAATGGTTGCCTAGTCCAAATCCGAAGTCTTGTCCTCCTGTGATAATAGGTGCGTAGAAGAGTTGGTATTCATCGATCAGTTCAGCTTCGGCAAACTGGCGCATCAGATGGCCACCACATTCTAACAATACACTATTACAGCCTTTATCAGCTAAATCTCGTAGCACCTCCGCAAGTGGTTTATCCTGATAGATGAGCGTGCGATTTTTATATTCGTCGGTGAACAAATGGAAGTCCTGTGGCAAGGATTCACGCCCAGCATGAGTAAGAACGACCCGCCATGGTTGCTCCTTTTTCCCAACACTCTTTTCACTACGCAGTGTTAGTCGTGGGTTATCTCGACGGACTGTCTTCCCTCCAACAATGATGGCATCGACTTGAGCGCGCAGTTGATGAACAATCTCTCGGGACTCAGGGCTAGTGAGCCATTGCCCCTCACTAGGAGGTCGTGTGATGCGTCCATCTAGGCTCATGGCAGTCTTCGCTATCACCCAGGGTAGCCCACTGCTAATGCGCTTGGCAAAGGGGCGTAAGACCTTCTCGCATTGCTCACGTAGCACGCCAGCAGTCACTTCAACCCCCTGCTCACACAATAGACTGTCAGCTGCTCCAGCGTGTTCAGGATTCGGGTCAACTGCTCCGTAGACCACTCTGCTAATTCTATTTTCCAAAATGCCCGAGGTGCATGCCGGTGTTTTCCCTGTCGTAGAACAAGGCTCTAAAGTCACATAAATGGTGGCTCCGTGGAGAGCTTCACAGCCATGTTTAGAAACCACATCAGCAATCGCCTCACGCTCGGCATGCGGCAGGCCTGCTCGATGGTGGTACCCAGCACCTAATTCAATTTCACCTTTTACAACGACCGCTCCTACCGCAGGATTTGGGCTCGTGAGACCTCTCCCTTTCCATGCTTCTTCTAATGCTCTCAGCATCCATTTTTCATCTGAATTTGAAGGCTCCATTTGGCTGCTAGGTTCTGCTAGATTTTGGGCTATTTTGCTCTCATTATTCATGTGAATAAGTGTGGGTAAGTCTCAATTGTGTTGTGAGTAAGCTGTGAATTGGTAACAACTGTGAATAAGTTTTAGGTGCTTTGCTAGGAGTTTTATGAAACTATCCATACGACTAAAAAGTTATTCACAACGTTTCAACACCCACTTTACTCATGATTTTTATGGAGTTACAGCTGAACAAGAGAGTTATTCACACGCTTAAGAAGGAGAACATTTATCCCCTTTAAAAAAGATTATAATATACCGTGTGAACAAGTACACAGTGCAACGAGGTTCATTGCGTTGTGAAAAAGATAAAAAGAGAATCACTTTTTCTGTTTTAGCGAGAAGAGCTCTCTGCTCGTGTGAACGATGCTGACCAATAGAGTTGGTTAGCAAACACACCTAACCCAAAAATCGAAATTGTTTATGAAACTGCCCATGACCCCTGTCGTGATGGTCTTGGCATTGTCGTGCTCCACGCTCGTCGCCCAAGATTCCATTTCCAAAGCCCGCCAATCCCAAAACCAAAAAGTTGAAGCTTTTTACAAGCAAGCCGAGCAAGCTTACAAAGATGGAGATGTGAAGGGAGCTAAGTCTGCCCTGCGCAATGTGTTTGCCATAGATCGCAGTCACGGCCCAGCTTATGCTCTCGCACTGAAGCTAAAGGGCAATGGTAATGATTTTAAAATCAAAGCCCGTCAGAGGCAACTAGCGGCCGTTATTCTACCGATTGTAGATTTCGGTGAGATGCCCTTAAGCGATGCCTTGAGGTTTTTCAGTAAACTAGTTGAAGAAACGAGTAAGGATAAAGTCATCCCGAATTTTGTCATTCACGACAAAAACAATACTCTCAAAGATGTTCCTGTCACTTTGAAAATGAAGAATGTTCCAGCTAATGTGGTGCTGGAGTATTTGATGAACCTGAGTAATGCTACGGCTAAGTTCGACCAGTATGCGATCAGTATTAAGCCACGTGGGACGCGTAAAACCCCGACAAAGCCAATAGCTAAGGACGATGGTTTCTAGGGAAATCATCGAAGTTTAGAAATTTTACCTCAAACCACTCATGTTATTGCTCTGCAGACGTGAGTGGCTTTTGACTTTAAGGAAAGAATACCTATGCTGCGCGGGTGAGTAAAATTTACCAAGATTTATGCCAACTCCTACCGAGCGAGTTTGTTTCTGTTTCGCAGAGTGACTTCGAAGTGCACCGGATCGATAAGTGGCACGCAGCGGCCGATCCCGAGGTTGTTGTGTTTGCTCAGAGTACCGAGCAAGTAGCAGCAGTGATGCGCTACGCAAATGAGCACGAGGTTCCCGTATACACGCGTGGAGCAGGAGTAGGCTACGTTGGCGGCTGTGTTCCAGTGCAGGGCGGTATAGCCCTATCTGTGGCGCAAATGGATGAAATTCTCGAAGTGAATACGGGAGATGGTGTGGCAGTGGTGCAACCAGGTGTCATCACTGGCCATTTACAAGAAGCGGCTCGAACCAAAGGATGGTATTTTCCACCAGATCCAGCTTCGTTGAAAGAATGCTCGATAGGTGGAAACATAGCGACCAATGCTGGTGGACCACGTTGCCTAAAATACGGAGTGACTAAACAGTATGTGTTAGGGATGGAAGTGGTGACTGCAAATGGTGAAATTATGCGTGTCGGCGGTCGTTGTCATAAGAACAAAACGGGGTTTGATTTGACGACTTTGATGTGCGGTTCTGAAGGTATGTTAGGCGTCGTTACTGAAGCGACAGTACGTATTATTCCCCACCCTGAAACACGTGCAATGTTAGGTGCATCATTTGTTGATTTTACTAGGGCTGCAGCTGCGGTTCAAGCAATCCTTGATGCAGGTATTTTACCGAGTGCTTTAGAGATAACAGACGCCTTCACTTTGGCTGCTGCTAGAGACTACTTAGGGGAGGATAGTCTTCCTCCTGGTGATGCTTATTTGATGGTAGAGATTGATGGCCGTGTGAGTTCAGTTAAAAATGAGTTAGAAGGTCTGACAACGCTCTTGAACGAGCTTGGAGCACTCCGTATTAACGAAGCTGCTGACGAGGCCGCCTGTGAGGAAATTTGGCAGCTTAGAAGAGACTTCTCGTATTCACTAAAACACACTGGTCTGACTAAGCTGAATGAAGACATTGTGGTGCCGCGCAGTAAGTTAGTGGAGCTCGTCAATTTTGCTAGAGAACTACAAGAGGACACAGGTATCCCAGTGGCGTGTTTTGGTCATGCAGGGGACGGAAATATCCACACCAACTTGATGGTCGAAGACTACACAGATCCGTTGATAAAGAAGCGTGCTGATGCCGCGGTTGATAAGCTTTTCACGTGGGTGTTAGAGCATGATGGAGCGATCACTGGTGAGCATGGCGTAGGCTTAGCTAAAAAGCCGTGGATCAAACAAGCTCTGGGATCTGTAAGTTTTGCAATGCACCAACAAATCAAGCAAGCAATGGATCCCAAAGGGATTCTCAATCCAGGGAAATTCCTCGATTAAGAATTAGCCCTATCGCGACCACGCGATCTACTAGTACTTTTGATTTGAAGACTTTCGACACAGATAGGTGTCGAAGGTCGGAAAGTCGCTGGTTAGGCTCAAAAATTCTGGTGACTTTGATTTTTTTTTGGATAGAAATTAGAGCTCCAGTTTGGAGATAATGAGTGGCTTACTGAAAACTTTACCATTTCGGATCACATATATTTCAGTGTCTTTTTTGGCTGCTTCCATTCCAATAAGATCGTAAAATTCGTTAGGTTGGTTGATTCGATATTGATTCACTTGGTAGACGATGTCGTTAGGCTTGATGCTCCCTTCGGCGGCTGACTCTTCCATCACCCGAGTGACGCGAACACCAGAGATTCCTGAGCGTCTGTGCTGTGTTCCGAGATAGGTTACAGCCACTCCCATTGTACGAAGGATTTGCTCAGTTTCGCCAATTCTTGATACAGGAACTGTCGCAAGATCTTTGTTAAATTCTTCAAGTGTGACGGTGGTGACAACCTCTTGCTGGTTACGCCAAACTTTGAGTGTTACTGGTTTTCCAACTTCACTACGTTGGATAAATCCTATGAGCTGTTCAGGGTCACGAACAGCGCGTTTGTCGTAGCTAATGACTATGTCATTTTTTTTCAATCCAGCCTTGTCTGCTGGTGTGCGTGGGCCCACATCACTCAGTAAAGCTCCGTATTCTTTTTGATACGATAATTCCGAGCGTTTTGCGCTGACTAATGGGCTGAATGAAACCCCAAGAAAACCACGAATAGGACGACCTCGCTCGAGAATATCTATAAAGGTACGTTTGGTTATGTTAGAAGGGATGGAAAAACTAATTCCTTGGAAGCCTGGATTTTTCTCATCATTGGTAAAGATGCTTGAGTTGATCCCAATGATTTCCCCGTAAATGTTTACCAATGGGCCGCCAGAATAGCCAGGGTTGATCGCGGCAGAACTTTGGAGTAATGCGCCCTGCAAATCTGAGATAGAGCGTTCTCGAGCAGATATGACCCCTTGTGTGATCGATTTACCAATTCCAAAAGGGTTACCGAAGGCGAGCACGATATTACCTTCACGCACAGTATCAGAGTCACCAAAGCTGATCGCTTCGAATGGTCCTTCGCTCAGGATTTTGAGAACGGCTATATCGAGAGCTGAATCGGTGCCAATGATCGAAGCTTGAAGAGTTCTTCCGCTAGCTAGACGGACATCAATTTTCTCCATTCTAGCAACAACGTGGTAGTTGGTAAGGACGTGACCTTCGCGGCTAACAATCACTCCTGAACCCTGCCCTGTTGTTGCTTCTTTGAGGGTGGATATGCGGCCAAATCTATCTCGCACACGCTTGTTTGCGTGGCCGGCGGTATTGATACTCACGACTGAGGGCATGACAGCTGCTGAAATACGGGTGTATTCGTCATTGAGCTGGCTCAGGATAGTCACGTCCTTTTTAGTGAGTACGGGTTTATTTTCTAAGGTGACTGCATCGGGTGTGGTTTGCTGGAAATCGGGTCCAGAATTTTGGAGGAATACAAGTAGTCCCGGTTTGGTAGTAATTTGACGTAGTACTACGACGACTAAAAACGCACTGAGCAGTACGATAGTGATGACCAAAAATTTGCGATAACTATCTTTCATATAGATTTCGATAGAATGCAGGGTGGAAAATATTCGGCAAGCAGCGAATGCTATTCTTCTAGCTCTTTAAGTGGCACCCCGGTGAGTCTGGCTAGTTCGAATTGGACCTCATTGTTGAGAGATTTAAGCTCTCGTAGGCTACGTTTTGCTGTGTTAATGAAAAATGATGTATTTCTATCACCAATACTCTTTTTGGCTTTGCTGAAAGAGCGCAATGTGGCGCTGATCTTTCTGACCTTGTCGTAGATTATTTTATTTTCCTCTGATATGATAGGTTGGATAACCGCTAGTCGCTCGGATATTTTAGTACTTTGATCCATTGCATCCTCTTCATCTATGCTAGAACCATTTATCCTGAGTTTCATATCTATTGGCATAAGAAGATGTTTCATATCGATAGCAAAAAATTTACTGTCTAAAGTAGAAGGTTTCTTACGAGATCCATACTCGAGGAGAATCTTAGCTGAAAGATGGTTTGGCATGCTTACTAGGATTCTCTCTAGCTTTTCCCTGACGTATTTATTTTCGGTCATTGAGCGCAGAGATTTTCGCTCAATGGCACTTTTTATTTCTGCGAAAAGAGCGGTGGCTTCTGCATAATCTTCATGATCTTCAGTACTCGTTAGTTTACGTGATTGGCTTAGATTCTTAACCTCTATCACTTCATTTTGAATGAAAAAATCTGGGTAACCTAAGGCAATAAGTTGGAGTAAATATTCTTCACTCCCCTGCCCCACGAGAATACGAGTGTCATGCGCTTCTTTAGTGAGTATACTAAGAGTTCTCCAGAACATTTTATTACGCTGGAACTTAGCCTCATTATCAATGGCGGAAACGACAAGTAAGTTATTCTTCAATGAGGTACCCAGTAATGCTGAGTCAAAAGCGATAGTAAGGGCGCTGCATGTAAGATCTTTGTCACTGTTATGACTGTAAGCATCACTTAATTGGAAATTAAACTGAGCCGGAGGAATGTTTTGCCATTGAGAATGAAGAGGTTCAAGTACTTGCCAGGTGAAGTAACTTAAATAGTCGCTATGATGGAAGGGCTTTGAGTGGAATTTGGATGTTTGGCCTTCTACAACGGGTAGAGGGGTGATGTTTATCGCCATTTTTTTGAGACCAGTAGAATAGACATGTCTGCTATATTCACCCACAATTTTGTAGCTTGTGATGGGTGCTTTTACGATCAAATCTGTAATCTTCCATTTAGTCACAGAAGTTGTTTTTTTTACCTCAAGTATGTGTGGTGTTTTATCAACTTTTGGTGTTGGTAAAGACTGCACTTCTGAGTGCGTGGCTTGGTCATTATTGGCTAGAACTGGGACTGCTATTTTTTTAAATTTGTCATAATCAGCGATTGAGTCTTTCCAGAGGTTCTTTGGGGCAGAATATAGAGAAAGTGAAGATTTTTCTGGTGCTATGGGAGCTAGAGCATCTTTGGTGAGTTGAGCCAGAAGTTTACCTTCTGCGGTGGACTTATCGGCTACTAGGTATTCTAAAATATCAAGCAGACGCCTTCGTTGATGTTCAGCATCTTTTATGTTTGATTTATTTGAAACTCCTCCCTTTAGCTTCAAATTAGCCATGGTGATGTGGGTGAGTGATTGATCGAATTGGCTAGCCAGAGCGATGAGTTTGGCACTGGCTTGGAGTTTCTTAGCATCGTTTGTACTCGCTTGTTGTTCGGCTAGCTGTGCCATGTAGCTAGCCATCCACCGCATCGTGTTTGCGTCGAGTGGCACTTGGTCCACTTTCACTAAGATTTTACCGTCAAGGTTGGGCTCAAGATAACTTGCGGCATAGGTGGTGCAAGCACACAGAGTGACTATGGAGAGGGTGAGAAGGAACGGTTTCATTGATACATATGGCAGTCTATCAATTTAATACGTACTCTATCAAGCACAGTTATGGCTTGTCCTCAAATTCTTCTGGCTCTAGAAGTGGGTATGCCGGAATTGATGCCAGTTTACGAGACTGAGGAGGAAGTGATGTTTTTTGATACGGATATTGGTGGGGTCGTTCACAACATTGCGTATCTCAGAATGATTGAAACCTGCCGTACCAAGTTGGCTACCGAGAAGATGGGAATGGATCTGAAATCAATGGCTGACACTGGCCTTTATCCAGTGGTCGTACGTACCGAAATCGACTACAAATCCCCGGCAACCTTGGGCCATAAATTGACTATCAAAGGAAAACTGGAATGCCTAGAGAAGGTTAAGTTTTGGGTTTCTTTTGAAGTCTATGCTGAAGGTGTCGAGCGTTGTCTCATTACTTGTCGCCAAGCATTGGCAATGGTGCAAATGCCTACAGGTCGCCCACAACGACTCCCTAAGGAGTGGCGTGAAATGTGGGGAGAATGAAGCAAATTTTTTGCGGTTAATAGTTTACAGGTAAGCAGCCAATAGGCTTGACCTGGCCTATAGACGTCAGTTTGATTTTTTAATTCTTTGTGAGTGCTGACCAATGACTATTCAACCAGTCTTTTTAAAGACTCAACTCTCTTGGCGTTACTTCCCATGTCTGCGTAGCCTACTCTGCTAGCTGAGCGGAGGTGGATACATTTAGCTTCTCTATCGTATCGAGCTTCGAAGTCCTCTTCGAACCCCAATAGAGGAGTGCGGAAGACAGCATGAATATAGTCTTGCTCAGTTACAATGAATCGGCCTGATAGGCTCTCTACGGCGTCCTTTAGGTTTTCCCATTTGCTTAGCTGGTCTGCTGCTAATGACGCGATGTTAGCCGTCTCACCTTCGCTACAAACGCTATTAGGTGACAGGTTGTTAGGAGCCAGTTTACCTGCGACGATCCCATGTGCAGCGGAGCGGTTGTGGGACCATACTGCGAGCATTTTTAGCGACAGGACTCCCCCACCTACTAAGACCACAACTGGCTCAACCCAACTAAGCATCTTGTTCACGTTTCTTTTTATCGAGCCATATGGAGAGCAATGCCACATCTGCAGGAGTGATACCTGTGATGCGTCCTGCTTGGCCTAGTGTTTGTGGGCGGATGGAAGAGAAATTCTGAGAGGCCTCCTTTTTGAGTCCGCTGACCTCGGAATAGTCTAGGTCGTTGGGGATCTTCTTGTGTTCCATTTTGGACAGGCGTTCGACTTGCTTATGCTGTCGAGCGATGTGGCCTTCGTACTTGAAATCAGTTTCGGCAATTGACCAGATAGCATCAGGGAATTTATCTCGCATCTCTTGAGGAAGATCTCCCCAGGAATTCTCCGCACGACGAAACCACTTATCTAATCGGGTGGACTGGTGGGTTGTCTGGCGAATGAACTCAGAAAGCTCAGCAATAGTCGCCATCTTTTCTTTTGTGTAGGTCTTACGCTCTTTACTCACTAGCCCCCTCTCGGCAGCTTTCGGTGTGAGCCGTATGTCAGAGTTGTCTTGGCGTAGGAGTAATCGGTATTCAGCTCGGCTCGTGAACATTCTATAGGGCTCATTGCACCCTTTCGTTACTAAGTCATCAATCATGACTCCGATGTAGGATTCATTACGTCCTAAGATGTAAGGATCTTCACTTCGCACCTTGAAGGCGGCGTTCGTTCCTGCCATGAGCCCCTGTGCTGCGGCTTCTTCGTAGCCAGAAGTACCATTGATTTGACCTGCGAAATAGAGGTTCTCGACGCGCTTCGTCTCGAGTGTTGGAAGCAGCTGTGTTGGTGGACAGTAATCGTATTCTACCGCATATCCTGGACGGATAATTTCTGCTTTTTCCAT
>NZ_JBDOPO010000207.1:0-13026 GCF_039830215.1 Rubritalea sp.
TCTATAGTAGCCCCATTCTATTGAGATGGAACTCCTCGCTTACCTTTTGTACCAGACTTTCTCTTTTGCCCTAGGATCACCTTGTTGGCATGCTTTCGCTCCCATCCAGTAATTTCCACAAACTCATCTAGCAATTTTGTTTTGGCTCTACGGCCTATTATGCGAGCATATCTCTCCCGCATTTGTAGCGTGTATTCTTCAGTACTTTTTCACTCATAGCCATGATTAGCTAGCGTGTCCTTATTTATGAGGCAACACGTTCAAAGGAAAAGATAAAGAAAAAACTTGCCACCTTTCTGAATCCCGCGCAAGCTACTTGCACGGGACAACGCAAGTTAACCGTCTGGCCAGAACTGGTATTTCGGGGGGAATTTTCCAGTTCTGTGCCTAACTTTAACAATCAAGCCCAGTCATGCAACACATGTTGCAAGATTGGGCTTGATTATTTTAACGAAAAGAGGTTCAAACTTCCCTCGTAAAGCATGGCAACCAACTGCCATCTTAGAACATCAAACCACGACACTGGAATAAGGCGCTCAGACACCAATTTTTTGAGCAACCGAAACCAGTGAATCAATTTCCAGCAACATCTATGAAAAGCGACCTTGTCGAACAAGCATCAGAGATCGTCAACGATCCACAAGTACTCATCAATGTAGTATCTCAACGCGTACGCCAACTCAACACTGGGCGCGCTCCACTCGTTGACACACTACCTAGTATGGGAGCTGCTGACATTGCTCTTACCGAAATCATCGAAGGTAAGCTCAAAGTCATCCCTGGCACATTTCAAGAATAGGCGAGTAAATTCGCTTATTCACCAACCAGCAACCCGAGAATGCCATGAGTGACGAAATTTCTAAGAATAGAAAAGCCCGCCACGAATACCACATCCTCGAGACATACGAAGTTGGTATAGAGCTCAAAGGCACGGAGGTCAAATCTATCCGTGCCGGCAAAGTTAACATTGCTGACTCCTTCGCGCGTGTCGAAAAAGGTCAGCTTTTTCTTTACGGGTGTGACATCCAACCATGGGAAACCGCTGGCTCGTGGTTTCAACACCAGTCACGTCGTCCACGTCGCCTCCTAGCGCACAAGGCCGAAATTCTTAAGCTCGACCTACAGACTTCACAAAAAGGCTGCACCCTTGTCTGTCTCCGCATGTACTGGCAGAACCGTAAAGTCAAAGTGGAGATCGGTGTTTCCAAGGGTAAAACCCACACCGACAAGCGTCACGCACTCAAAGACCAAGTCGAGAAACGAGAGGCGCAGCGTGAGATGTCACGATTCAACAAGGGTCGATAATCCACCCTTGCCATTAGTCATATACGCATCGAACGCGAATCAAGCTGAATCTGCACATCTTCACGTTCACTACTTCGCAGCTATAGTGGAGATTACCTCAGGGTAGAGCGAATGCTCTTTCACCTGAATACGCGCGTGCAGAGTCTCTGCAGTGTCGCCAGCGACCACAGGCACCTTTGCCTGCTTGATAATCGGTCCAGTATCCATGCCCGCGTCCACATAATGGACGGTGCAGCCACTTTCAGTAGCTCCGTCTTCAATAGCCTGCTTCCAAGCCATCAGCCCTGGATAAGCAGGTAGCAAAGAAGGATGAATATTCAAAATGCGCTCAGGAAAAATATCCAGCATCGGCTGTTTCACTAGTCTCATAAATCCAGCAAGACAAACAAGCTCCGCACCAGCCTCCTTTAACTGTGCAGCAACAGCACTCTGGCGCTCATCAGGGAACTTAGTCTTAAATGCTCCACAATCGATCACCTCGGCCGGTATACCGGCCTTGCGTGCTCTTTCCAGTATATAGCCATCTGGATTATCACTAAGAACTAGCACAATCTCTGCATCCAGGGTCCCAGCCTCGATCGCATCAAGAATCGCCTGCATGTTAGAGCCTGAACCTGAGCCTAGAACTCCGAGCTTAATAGTCTGTGACATTGGAATGTGAACTTTAGATTTAGCTAAAAAAAAACCAGCCATCATAAAGAATGGCTGGACTATAAACAAGTGGTACAGGAAGAGGGATTTGAACCCCCGACCGCCTCGGTGTAAACGAGATGCTCTACCGCTGAGCTATTCCTGCTTTCACTTGTTGCGCGCCACCTTGCGGCGACGGCGGAAATATCCACATTACAGCAAAATATGCAAGCTAAATTCGTCTAATTTCTCCACTTTTATTTAGAATCAGCTTTTCAGCCAAAGTTAGCACATACTCTTAGTTTAGCTAAACCCATCAACCTCTGTAGGTAACGCCCGAGATTCTACAATCCCCCCTTGGAAAGAACCTGCAACTTACCGCAACCCCCCTTTGTTGGATAAAAGAAATACGCTAAGATCTTACTAGGTTCAAATGTGAAAGCTATTCTCTGTAACTACTGTTTCTGTTAGCCTCAACATCAGCGAATAATCCATAAATCAAGTGAACGTGAATCAGATTCAAGAACTTTAAGATCATATTTTTCTTAGGCTTTATAGCGATACCGGTCTTCAAACCTCTCCAATCAACTGGAGATTTGAGAAGTTCACAAATTGGCAAGAACCATAGGCTGCTTGCCTTTAGTCCCCTTAGAGAGGCAGTAACTTGTAGGCTCCTTTTTCCTCATCAGGGAAAAATACAAAGAGCACACGCTTCCAACTAGCGGGGAAAGCTACCGTATTGATTATCTGAACACCAATGTAGCATATGCGCGACACTCAGATTTCCTCGAAGGTAAATCGAACTCCAGCTAAAGCTTTCCAAATACAGTTAGTGACGTTTTACCCGTATTCCCCATATTAATTTACCTAAAGACTTTGCAACAGCCTTATGTCACTTACTCGTCTGCAAACAGCCATTCAACCTGTCTATCAGCTTCTTAGCCTTAGCACAATCATTGATCTCTAACATAATTGACTTCTGCTTTCCATCTACAGTCCTAGGATAGCGTATGAGTACGCCATACAAGTCCAACCCTTTTGATCCAAGTACCCTCTTAGAGCCGATACTTTAGCCACCCATTAAATAAGGGATAAGCTAGTCCAAACTCAACCAATCTAGTCGATTTCGACAGAAAAGAGAATTATATCAAATTGCAACGAACTAACTTGCATCGTTCCCTCTTGAAAACAAAAGAGCCCCAACCCCTATTAAATAAGGGATTGAAGCTCTATAAAGTCACATCGAACTAATTTAAATCAGTTCAAACTTTAGTCCAATTTTAGAACTCGTAATCTACATAGAAGTTGAACTGGCCGCCTTTGTCGGCGACTGGGTCAGGTGAGCGGAGTGGGATACCGTAATCGAGCGCGATTGGTCCAAACGGTAGGTTCATGCGGAGGCCAAAGCCTGCATCTGAGTGATAGTCGCTGAGTCCCAGATCCCAGCTATCGAGGTTCACCACACCAGCATCGTAGAAAAAAGCTCCACGCACTGTTGAGACAAGCGGGAAGGACCATTCCACAGTCGCGTAACCCGCAGAGTTACCACCGATCACACCGCCTGTCTCTGGGTCACGTGGACCAACGTCACGGTACTCAAATCCACGGAGGTTACGAGCACCACCAAGGAACTGACGGTCGTAAATTGGAGTTGGGCCTGAAGCAGTTTCTACCATATCAACCGATCCACTGAATTCTAGAATGGAGTCAAACCATAAGTTCCAATACTTGGAGCCTGAGACATTGAAGATGAAGGAGTCTGAATTTCCTCCAAGTGACTCGAGGATAGTAGTTACACCTGTATCTAACTTATGACCACGGCGTGGAGTCTGGAGCGAATTACGGCTATCGTAGACGTAGTTAAGTCCCAGAGCTGGGCGAGTGAAATCCCCTCCAACTTCCTGGAAAAGAGAGTCCGTTGGAACATCGTCCTCAACTTCCACTTTGATTTTCTCATAGCGCAGATCCACATTGATGTAGGAACGCTTGCCGAGTGGCTTACGAAGGAAGATTGCGCCACCCACATTGCGTTGGTCATAATAGTCACTCAGGTTTTGGGCTCCACGGTAGAACAGCTCAGTCCCCAAGGAGAGACGTTGGCCGAGGAACCATGGCTCAGTGAGGGAGATCTTGAAGTCCTGAGTCTCTGAACCAGCACGGAGGTTGAGCCCAAAACGCTGACCACCACCACGGAAACCCCATGGATTGGAAATATCAAAGTTTGTTTCCTCGACATTGATGTAACCAACGATGCTGTCGATAGAACTAAATCCGAGACCGAAGCTGAGCTGGCCAGTATTTTTCTCGTCCACGATGATGTTGATGTCACGGTAACCGTCCTGTGCGGATGGAGAACCTTCTGTCACAACATTGGAGAAGTAATTCAATCCCTGAAGCCTTTGGCGCGTGGTCTCTACGTCCACTGAGTTGAAATTATCACCAGGCTTGAGCGGCACTTCACGGCGGATCACGCGATCCTTCGTCTTATTGTTACCTTCGATGGTCACACGTCCCACTTTGTATGGATCTCCCTCGGTGATTCGGTAGGTGATGTTGATTTTACCAGGGCCTGCATCATTGATGTCTGGGTCAACACGAGCGTCAGCATATCCACGAGATCCATAGTAACTACGGATTGTGCGGATGTCTTTGCGCATCTTCTTAGAGGAAAATCCATCGGCAGTATTTAGAGTGAGCACTGGTGATAGTTCAGCGGAACTGAATACTTTCATTGGCCCAGCAAAGGCAATTTGTGCAACCGAGTATTTGATTCCCTCATTAATATCCATCACGAGACTCACTTTACCTTTGGGATCCGTTTCACGACGGAAGCCATTACTTGCTACACGGAGGTATCCACGGTTACGGTAGTAATCGAGGACACGGTCTTCATCTTCAGCGAGCTTAGTGATATCAATACGCCCAGATTTGGTAAGGAAAGAAAGAAGGCCCTTTTCTTTCGTTAGCATCTCCCCCTTCAACACATGAGACTTGAAGGCTGTATTTCCGCGGAACTTAATGGTATGAACCTCAGTCTGGACACCTTCCTCAATAGTGAGGATCAGATCAGAATAACCCTCGCGGTTGGTTGATTGAATACGATGACTAACAACAACATCGGGATAACCATAACCTAGGTAATACTTCTCAACATTTTTACGCGCTTCGTAGATTGTGGCATCACTCAATGAAGCTCCAGGCTTCAGCTTGATTTCCTTCGCTAGTTTTTTGTCTGTGAAATTCACATTCCCAGCAAAACCAACACCGGCCAACGCTGGGCGTGTGACAACTTGCACAATTAGGGTCATTCCTAGGCCTCTCTCTTCGCCAGACATTTTGACATCGTCAACAAGCCCGCTCTCAACGAGTGAACGAATATCGTCGTCTAACTTCTCCGCACTGAACTTCTGACCAGCTTTCACTGACATCAAGTTACGAATACGCGCTTCGTCTACGGTTTTAGCCCCTTTGTATAGGACTTGTACGGAATTGATCTTCTTGTCAGTGAAGTCTTGAGCGCCAGCTATTGAAAAGCTGAGCATCAAGGCAAACACACTCATGATCGCAAGTCTTAAGCGAGATGGGGCGATAGATTTTGTCATCTGGTCGTGCATGGTTAGTTCAGTAGAGTGAGATATAAATCTCAGAGAGCCGATAACAACCATTGTCCCTCTCAAGGTCAAGGCGAATCAATGACTTGTCTTCCAACAATCTACCCAGCATAAAAGAAAATTTCGTTCTCAATGAAATTTCATCTTGCACATAAACTCTAAGCATGATTCTTTGCGCGCGCCGCAAGGCAACCATTACAGCGTCCCGTTCGTCTAATGGTTAGGACTCCGCCCTTTCACGGCGGCAATAGGGGTTCGAATCCCCTACGGGATGCCATTTTTCTTTGTTGAAAAATGCTTCATAACTAAAAGCTCACCAGCGATGGTGAGCTTTTTTTGTGTTTTGGGAGTGAAAGCCCGTTTTGAACTATGTTGTCGTCGGACTATGACAGCACGTCTTTGTGCGGCAGCCGTGCCGACAGCCACAGAGGTTGCCGACATGAGCCGCGATGAGGAAAAACCCGCCAAGGGTCGTGATGATCGCGGCAGGAGGCACATGAAGTGACATCACACCGGCCTCACTCACTATTAAACTGGGACAACACTCATCCACACAGCCACCTTCCGCCAATTCATCAAGACCTGTAGAACTTTCTGAAGTCGCTTCAGCTGCACAGCTTGATGCGCAGCTAGAACTACAACTTGATTGTTTGGCCTCACCCGCAGCACCTTCGACAACCTCGTGAGTCACTGTCTCGGCGGCCTCAGAATTAGGGTCTCCCCCCCCTTGCTTTCCAAATGCAGGAAGTGCGGCTCCCCCAGACACCAAGAAAATACCAACAAACGCACAAAGGGCGACCCAACGCTTCTGATGAATACGATACCCCTTGCAAATAGAAAACACAGCCAACGGGACGATAAATAATGCAACTAGGGCATGCGATGCAGGATGCGCCCAGACTTCACCAAATGCTGGCAAAAAGAGAAGTAACACTGGAGCCATACCACAATGAATAGCGCAGAGCACAGAGACTGCCACCCCCAGTCGGTCAGCTTTATGCAGAGAAACCCCTTCCGTCGAATTCGCAATAGTAGTCATATAGTTTATTTATTTGGAAAATGGCAACGAGGGTGAAGTAGGAAATGCATCTGTTGGAGAATCCCCTCAGGCTCGAGATCTGCCCCTATAAAGATCGCCGAGCACGGCGCCTGAGACACAGAACGCACTGGCAAGGGGCGAGGTGATATCTCCATTCCAACTCGTTCATATAAGTACCGGGTCTCTGGCTCTGATTTGAGTGTGACTAAAGCCTTAGCGCGAATGACTGTCTCAGGTAACTCCTGCAGCCAATGCAACATCTGAGCTTCAGACACAGGTTCAGGAATAATCACATTGCAGCCAGTAAACTCATGCGCAAAATGGTGCCTATCATGCTGATTCGCTGAGCGCACAAAACTAGAAGACAAACCTCCCCACACCCCATCACTCGTCTCTGTTTTCAGCCTAGCCACAGCATGCCCCGTGTTTCTATCAGCCGCGATCTTCAGCGATTGGGCTAAACCTATGGCAGATGTGCGGCTCGCTTGCGGGTTGATACTTTTCACCAACTGCTCCAACGCGTACTCGTTCTCCTCACTAAGCTCAGAGATATGTGACAAGAGATAATGACTAGCTGTCTCCAACTGAAGCTTCTCCAGCTCACTATATCGCAACCTCTTACCGAAACTACGAGCATCAATAACACACACCTGCCAGCGAGGGCTAAGTAGAAATTTTGACTCTAGAAGAGTGAAACCTTCTAATAATGGAAGAGGGTCAGCAGTACCGTTCAGCTCAACTATAAGCGCTTGGTTGCTCGAATTTGAGACTTTCATAACCGTGTCATAGAGTTCATCCATCCCCTCACAGCAGACACAAGACCCCGTCAGCGACGCTACGGATTCAGCATGATCAATCAGCGTTTCACGATCGATCTCAGCATTCTCCCGATCATTAAGAATAACGTCACATAGGTAGCTATCACGAGTCATTTCATCGAGGATAGCTCGCAACAAAGTCGTCTTTCCTGCCCCCAGAAACCCTGTGAGCATAAGCATCGGCCTCACTGCTACGACAGGAGGAATAGCCTCGGAACTGCCTTTCAATGCACTAGACATACACTTCTTTTGAAAATTGTTTTGGTCTCACTAGTTGATCCGGTGTTCCTCGAAAGCACTCAAACCACTCGAGAGCCTTTGCTGGTTCTAGCCAAGCTTTAGCCTTCGGCACCTTCTTGTAAAACCCATAATTCGCCTCACGGTAACTACTCCCAAAGCAATCTAAAACAACCCGTTCATAGAAAATCAACCAGTCAAGAAATGGTAGGGAAGCCAAATAGAGTTCCTCCCTGGTCACTTGTTTATTGATCAATACATTTTGCCACACTCCAGGAATGGGAGTTATCTCAGAGGAAGACCAGATCACACATTTCCGCTTGGGCCGAATAAAACTAAAACCTCCACCAGCCCCATACCAACCAGCACACGATCCATAGAGTTCAATTTTCCCGCCCAACCAATCTTTTCTATAGCAGCTTGTTCCACGCAATCCCCTTGACGGATGACGCTCAAAACCTTGCTCCACCAAAAAATTTCCCTCAGGACGCAATACATCCTGCCCCCAAAAAAACATTTGCTGTTGTATCCCCTCCGCTAAATCACGGAGGAAATGGCTTTTAATTATTTCCTTGCTCACCCCCATAACGCAACAAAAGTACAAAAACATCAATAATACAACAATTATCGCAAGATTATTGCAAATAAAGCCAATTCCTCAAGATTGAGGAATTGGCCTAAAACTGAATGTCTAGGAATTAAGCCTTACCGATACCTGCGGCCTTAAAGCCGATCGATTCGAGCTTTGCTAGGTCGAGTATGTTACGCCCATCGAATATATGCGCAGGCTTAATCATATTTTTATAAACCTCAGCGTAGTCCAGAGTTGTAAATTCATCCCACTCCGTGAGAATGAGCAAGGCATGAGCCCCGTCTGCCGCCTCTTCAGCGGTGTTCGCAATTTTGACAGAATCTGACGTGAGTTGTTTGATTTCCTCAGCTGGAACCTGCGGATCATAGACTACGATGTTAGCCCCCTCTTCGATCAAGTCACGGCAGATGTAGATAGCCGCAGATTCACGTGTGTCATTTGTGTCCTTCTTGAAGGCAAAACCTAGCACTGCGATGCGCTTTCCCTGCAGCGTATTAAAAAGACTATGGATCACTTTACGGGTGAAGCGTTTGCGTTGGTAGTCATTCATCGTGATGACTTGACGCCAGTAGTCCGCCACCTCTGGTAAACCAAAGTGCTCAGAAAGGTACACTAAGTTGAGGATATCCTTCTGGAAACAGGATCCACCAAAACCGACAGAAGAGTTGAGAAATTTCGAACCTATGCGGCTATCCATACCGATGGCATTCGCAACCTCATCGACATCAGCTCCAGATTCTTCACACACAGCGGAGATAGCATTGATTGAAGAGACTCGCTGTGCCAGAAAAGCATTTGACACCAGCTTGGACAACTCAGAGGACCAGACATTAGTCGTGACAATCCTCTCACGCGGAACCCAACGATTGTATACATCAACTATGGTCTGCACAGCCTTTTGACCAGACTCAGTAGCATCCCCGCCAATCAACACGCGGTCAGGACTCTCTAAGTCTGTGATGGCTGTGCCTTCAGCTAGGAATTCTGGATTTGATAGAATCTCGAACAAATGACCTTTACCATAGCCCTCAAAAACACTCTTTACCAATTCTGCTGTGCGAACTGGAACCGTGGACTTCTCAATCACGATTTTAGGTTTGTCACAGGCTTCTGCAATCATGCGGGCACAGCCTTCGATATGCCCGAGCTCAGCAGCCTGACCTGCGCCGACACCATAATTCTTTGTTGGAGTTCCTACAGAAATAAAGATGATGTCCGCAGATTTTATATGCGACTTCACCTCAGTCGAGAAAGTAAGGTTCTTACCTCGTCGTTCTTCGACGATTTTTTGAAGTCCAGGCTCATAGATTGGCAAGCTATCTGAATTCCATGCAGCTATGCGTTGTTTACTCAAATCTACAACTGCCACATCAATGTCGTGACATTTCTTGGCAATCATCGCCATGGTTGGGCCACCAACATAGCCTGCTCCTATACAACAAATTTTCATTATTCTCAACGGGGTATCAGTTTATCGAATGAAGTACCCTTCACACCGAAATCTGGCGCTGATATAAACACCAAAGGTTCACGTGTCCATAACTCAAAAATAGATTTTCACCGAGTTTCTCTTAAAGATTCAAATTAGAGACGACGAAATTTCTGGCTTTCTCGTCTGTTTTATTAAATAGTGGAGAAGTTTAAAGCAACATATCAACACGATGGCACCACTCACATTCCAACCAATTTACCAACAACGCGTCTGGGGCGGCAGAAAACTCGAAACAATCTACGACAGACAGCTCCCAGAACCTGCAACCCCCTACGGTGAATCCTGGGAAATTTCTGATAGACCCGAAGCCCAGTCAGTAGTTACCTCAGGAGCTCTTGCTGGTAAATCACTCCACCAGCTTTGGAGCGAACAACGCTGCGAAATATTCGGAGATTATTCTTCAGATTCTTTCCCCCTGCTGATTAAGATTCTCGATGCGCAGGCTGATCTATCGATTCAGGTACACCCACCGCAACACCTTGCCGCAGAACTTAATGGCGAACCAAAGACTGAAATCTGGTACATCGCCCACGCAGAACCTAATGCCAAGATCTATGTCGGCCTAAAAATGGGTACCACGCGTGAAAGCTTTGAGGCAGCACTCAACAACGGCGATCCAGACAAGCTCGTTCATGCGATCGAACCACAAGCTGGGGAATCCATTCATATCCCATCTGGGCGACTTCATGCTATTGGAGCGGGGCTGGTGATCTACGAGATTCAGCAAAACTCAGATACCACCTACCGCGTGTTTGACTGGAACCGCCTAGGTCTCGATGGCGCACCTCGTGAACTGCACATCCGTGACTCTATGCAATGCATAGATTTCAGTGACTTCGAGCCAACTATGGATAGCCCCAAAGGTAACACCCTAGCCGAGTGCGCTTATTACAAAGTGGATAAATTCCAACTATCCGAAGGTTACTCAATCAATAACCCTGAGGAGGACAAATTCTCCATACTTACCGTAGTTGAAGGCTGCCTCAAGGATTGCGACGGAAACACCCACTCTGCTGGCAGCTTCCTTCTCAATCCAGCTGGTGTGAAAGGGCTCATTGCCTGCTCGGACTGCATAGTGCTGCAGACCACCCTTCCAGAATAACTCAGACGCATTTCAAAATCTCACGCATTCAACCCCAATCTGAGACACGCTACTTGGGATATTTCTCTCACTACTCGTACCAGAGTAGCATCAAGAAGGCTAGCCTATGAGCTCTGTACACTCCCAGATCATGCAATTCCTCCAGCTTTAGAGTGTTCGATAATACCAACTCGACCTAACTAGGCATCGCGGAGATCTACCCCAACCTTCTATTACTCTTGCTATTTAGACACAAAAGAGCCTCACAAATGTGAGGCTCTTTTGTGTCTAAATGGTGCTCGAGGGGGGAATCGAACCCCCACGGCCGCAATGGCCACTAGATCCTTAGTCTAGCGCGTCTACCAATTCCGCCACCCGAGCAGGTGTTGATTAGTGCTGGGCTTTTGTAGTGGAAAATTTCTGAGAGGCAAGTAAATCTTTGCTAATTTTTTCATACTCTCCGATTCAGTCGAAGAATCGTCATTGAGCTACAAAGAAATATGCCTTATAAATGCTAGCGCACATTATAATCAACAGATCTCTCGACTTCAGGTTTACTTCAATCAGACCGTAGAGAAAGCCCCGTTAACCCATACTCAAAAATCATTATGAACGAAGAAACAACACACAACGAAGAAGCTAAACACCAATTCGATTCCTTCTCAGATGCTTGTGGCCAAGCCTGCAATGACGCCAAAGATAAAGCGCGAGCTGCTGCTCCAAAGCTAAAGGAGACAATTTCTAATAGGGCATTCGAAGCCGCGTACGGGGTAGCTTACGGAGCAGTTTTTGTTGGAGCATTTGCTCACGAAATACTCCCTCAGTCACTCAAGGATGGCCTAGATAAAGGCGCCCAAGCCGGCAAGAATGCCGCTCGTAAAGCGACAGAAAAAGCCAAAGAAAACTTTACCCAACAACAAGAACAAGCTCCACAAGTGGCTCCGGCGCTACATGATGCGCCACCAGCATAGTGACTTTTTTTATGCGTCTTTGTAAACTGTACAGCTAACTCAAGAAGCTGGAAATAATCCCCGTCTGATTCATTTCAGGCGGGTATTTTTATTTTTCATCTGGAGCCAACAACGCGGACACCGTAAGATCAACAAAACTTCCGATCTGCCCGTTATATTGGATCACGCCTTCAGCATCGAGCACGTAGCAGACTGGTGAATCGGTTACGCGGTAGACTCTATAGAGGTCGCCATTTGGGTCCGAGAAATTTTTCCCGCTCGTTTTTTGAGCCATTTCAATTTCACGAAGGTCACTCAGAGAGTCGCGGTTGACTCCGACAATTTGCACATTCGCACCGCTATAATTTTTCTCAATTTTGCGGAGATAATCGAGTACTTCAATCGGCTGTTCCCAGCTTGTCCAAAATACTAGAACAACAATCTTGCCTCGAAAATCACTTAGCCTCATCGACTGGGATCGGCTATCTCGGCCCACCAACTCAGGCGCAGTCGCGCGCTTGGAAAGTTTAGTCATCCGATAGATCTCCTCTTTCGCAAAGTCGGCAACTGTCAAATCACCTGCCTTCATGTCTGCCGCATTGATAATTGCTTTACGAATCAGATCTAAGCGGCGCTTGTTGATATCAGGACTATCACCCATCGATGCCAATACACCAGATAGAGCTAGGCACGCCTGACCACGTATTGCATTGTCACGTTGGCTATTGATAATTGATTCAATGAAATGGATTTTCTCCAGTGTGAGGTTCACGACTTTCCCCTCAATGCCTGACCTCGCGGGATGAGCTGCCGCCTTTCCCGCCGGCACTAGTGCAATGCAGAACTCACCTAACAATGGGGAGCTCATGTGAAATTTTTTGATAAGCCCAATAAAGTCAGTCACATCATTTTCTGTGAGTTCTCTATGATGGCTAAACAACCAAATGATGTAAGGCATCGTCCATTTTTGCGTTAGAGAGCTACCTATCTCACCAATCATCCTTTTGCTATACTCTCCATAGTTTGGACGGTTCTTCAAAACGCTAGCTTTCTGTGCCGCAGTTATCGCCCCTAACATATGTTGCTGCCACTCAAGCTCAGCCAAACGGCATTCTTTAGCAATTCGTTCGGCACCCTGCGGGGTCCCAGCTAGAGCTGACACAGTGGCCGCGACAAAGGCAAAGAGCACTAGGTAGATCTGTTTCATGGTGAAAAAGTAACAGTCGCGGCCATAATGACAAGCCCCAGAAATAAATCAGCTCAGACCGCAT
>NZ_JBDOPO010000082.1:0-12993 GCF_039830215.1 Rubritalea sp.
AATGTGCCGTTCCCTATGGTAAAGACATACCCGCTCGAGTGGAGACTGCTTAGTTTGGTTACCGATAGAGCGATCCTTGAATTGGGAAAAGAGATCGTCACAGACAGCTGTGATGTCGATGGTGCGAAATTGAGCTAGAGCAAGCCGTAGTACAGTGGCGCGCCTCACGTAAGAGGCTGTGGATGCCGCGCTTTCGTTGTGGGGTGCTGGTCGAGGGGGCATACACATTGCGCCGCGTGGTGATGAGCATGAGATGGGAGACTTAGAGCCACTCGTGACCTTTAGCTATGTCGCTCGCCAGATGAAGAAGTGAAGCATTGCTTTCTTCTTCGCACGTGAAAGCAGGGATAAGCCGAATATAGGTGACCCACTAATGAAAGAATTTGGCGGAGTATTCATCGCCAGCCAAGGCCTGAGGTTTACCGATGGAGAAGAAATTCCAGCAGCAGGAGAAGCGGATGCTATTTCGTGGGGGCAACAAACTATCGCTAATCCAAATTTGGTACGTCGACACGAAGAAGATGCCGATTTAAATGAACCAGAGCCGACGTCGTTTTTCGCAGGTGGCCCAGTGGGCTAGACCGATTACCCATTCCTTGCTTAGATATAGGAGAACGTATTTACAGGGGGGGAGCCAGTCATCGATGGGTGGTTGACGGATGAGGTCACAATCTTTACATCACTGTCAGCTTTATGACACTCTCTATTTCTTCACTTCTTCGTTTGTTTGCTCTAGCATCAGCGCTGATGCTGTGCTCCCAGTGCAAGCATATCCATGTTCATGAGCTGGATAAACCTCTGGTAGGCTTGTTGGACTATAAGGGCTCGATCGATGCCATCAGTGAGCAACAAGGCGTACTCTACGATGGGGTTTACCAGCAAATCATTACTGCTAGGAAGCAAGAAGATCTAAAGCCTGACTTGGCTATTGCGATTTACTTACAAGCTGCAGAAATGGTCTGGCAATCGAAGGAACAAGGGTTGCTTCCTCTTTATAACCACGCAATTGGTCAGGCCGCAGATCTGATCCAACAACGCGGGTTCCAGCAGAATAGCACCTACCAGACGAACTCAAATACCTACCGAGTGCAGATGGACTCTAGTCAGCCGATGACTTTTTCTAGAGCTAATTTTGAGGATATTGTTCCGGTGGATTGCTTGAAGCGCACAGGTCTTCGATCCGAGGTTAGCCAAAAGGGAGTGGGTGCTCCTTTGTTGGTGCTACATGGTGCGAGTGATGAAAAAGAAAACCCATTTATTAGCCCGATTGGTGGTGATTTTAGTACAACTCTCATTGTCGATTTCAGCAAGCGAGGTAAAGCTGTCTTCCGCTTCTATGATGTGACGAAAGTGAGCAAAGTAATGTTCTGGGGTCGCGAGCAAAACATGAATGTGAACCTCACTGCTGGTTATTACATGCTGGCAAAACGTAAGAGTGAAGGTGGTGGCGCTTCTAGAATCATGGGGGTGTTCAGGCCGATGAAATACTCTGGACGTATGGGGCTCTATCTTGAAGGTGAGTTCGACCCAGATAAGATCCCTTTGATCCTCGTCCACGGCTTGGTCTCTAGCCCAATAACCTGGGCTGACCCGATCAATGAGGTGATGGCAGATCCTACTATTAGAGCGAATTATCAAGCATACACGTACTACTACCCCACCGGCTTTCCAGTCAGAATGACGGGGGCGAAGTTGAAAGCAGACCTACTGCGACTAGAGGCCTATGCTGAGAGTCAGGGGGCGGCGGCAAAGTCTGACAAGACTGTGATCTTTGGCCACAGTATGGGTGGGTTGCTGACTTCGTTGAATGTCCGTGAGCTGAACCAGCAGACTTGGTCAAAATTATCTAAGAAGCCGATTGGAGCACTCTCTATGTCGGAGTTGGTGAAGGACGATTTCAAGATCATTTTTGAAACTCCACAGCCATCAGGACTCAAACGTGCTGTGTTTATTTCTACTCCGCACCACGGAAGTAATAAGGCGAATACATGGTACGGTGGCTTTGTGGCAAACTTGATCAAAATTCCAAGTAACTTAGTGACTTTAAATATAGCTGGAGCTGCTGAGTCTATGACGGACCTGGGTAAAAGTTTGTTTAACCAAGACAGCCCAGTGAATAGCATGATTGGCTTGCGTTCAGGAAATCCTGCGTTGGAAATGGTCGCTGATAGACCGATTTTAGATAGAGTACCGTACCACTCAATTATAGGAGACCGAGGCAAAGGTGACACTCCAAACAGCTCAGACGGAGTGGTTCCTTATGCTAGCTCACATCTCGAAGGTGCAGAATCTGAACTGATTGTTCCTTCCGGTCACAGCGCCCATCGCCACCCCGCAGCGGTGAAAGAGATGCAGCGCATTTTGCTCGAACACCTAAAGGTAAATTCCTAAAATAGTATGTCCGAGTCCTCCTTTGATTGGCAAAAGCTGCTCCCAAAAATTCTACGATTCATAGGCAATACCGGCCTGATCTTGTTTGTTCTCTATTGGTGGGGAGCGGTGTTTTATGATGGCCCCTTTGGGCAGGCCTCGCTGTGGAATGCCTTGTTAGCTATTGCATGGGTGGTGGCTCTGGTGCTGGTATGGCTGAAGTTTGAGCAAAGATGGAACAAAGTACTGAGCGTGTTTGCTTTGTCACTTCTCGTCATCGTCCCATGGAGCTTTATTCAGCCAAACAATGATAAAAATTGGGCGCAAGATTTTGAGAAAACCGGGCACGTGACTATCGAGGGAGATCTCGTCACCTTTCACAATTTCCGAGATTTTGACTACACCAAAGCGGGAGTGGTCACACCGACTTGGACAACCCGCCAGGTCCATCTGTCAAAGCTCAAGGGGATGGATATTTTCCACGATCGGTTCCTAGGAAATCTCATGGCTCATCCTATCCTGTCCTTTGATTTTGGGGACGATGGACATATTTGCCTTAGCATTGAGACCCGTAAGGAAGAGGGTGAAAAATTCACTCCTGTCGGTGGCCTCTATAAGGTCTTCGAGTTACAGTACATATTTTCCTCTGAAGAAGATGTGGTTCGAGTACGCACCAATATCCGCAAAGAACCTGTATTTCTTTATAAATCTGCTATAAAGCTCGATGAAATTCGTGAGCTTTTTCTTAGCTCGGTGGAGGTGCAAAATGAGTTGTTAGGGAAACCTCAGTTCTACAATATCATCAATGCCAATTGCACCACGAGTATTCGGAACCAAATTCCTAAAGAGCGCCAATCCGCCTTCGATGTCCGCATGTTAGTTAATGGTTTGTTAGATCAATACCTGTACGAAAAAGGAAGTATTGTCACTGATGGACTGCGCTACAATGAATTGCGGGATAGGTGCCAGATCGACAAAGCCGCCCAAGCCGCCCATGACGACCCGGAGTTCTCCAAACGCGTCCGCGAAGGTCGACCCGGGCAATAAGGTCGCAGGATTTTTTTCGTTAACTTAGCGTCTAACGTGTATTCGCTCACAATGACATCTGTGCTTGGACTGAGGCCTGTGTCTTGGCATGTATAGGCGACAAGTAATTGCCATGACTGACTATTCCACACTGAAAGACCTTATCAACATAGATTCACCTTCGGGTTACACCCACGATGCCTGTGACTATATCGTCAACACGCTCGTAGCTGAAGGATTGGCGCCAGAGATAACGGTGAAGGGCGCGGTGCGCTGCTCATTAGGGGAAAAGCCAAAGCTCGCGATCGCAGCACACGTCGATACCCTTGGCGCAATTGTCTCGGGAGTCAACCAAGATGGCACACTGATGTTTTCCCCCATTGGAGGCTTGTCACTGACTGGTGCAGAAGGGGAGTATGTGCGTATTCGCACGCTGGAAGGAAAAATCTTCACTGGAACTATTTTGTTAAATGATCCCTCATCGCACACCAACAACGGACGCGAGGCCACAGCTAGAACCCTCAAATCGATGCACGTACGACTGGATGAGGAAGTCTCGAGTAAGTCCGATGTCGAGAGCTTAGGAATTTGCATTGGAGACATCATTTGCCTCTATCCGAACTACGAAGAACTCCCGAGCGGTTTTATCAAATCGCGCTTCATGGATAACAAGGCAGGTTGCTTTGTTTTGTTTGAATTAGCGAAGCACTTGAAAGGCCAAGACGTGCCAGTGGAGATATTTTTCTCTAATTACGAAGAAGTCGGACACGGTGGAGCATGTGGCTACTCTGAAGGGATCGAAGAATTACTGGTGATCGATATGGGTGTGTTAGGTGATGCCTGCGAAGGGATTGAGACTGCCTGTTCTATCTGCGTCAAAGACTCGACTGGGCCCTACGATTATAAAATGCGTAAAACTCTGGTCGAGCTGGCACGCAAAAATAGCATATCCTACAAGCAGGATGTTTATCCATTCTACGGCTCTGATGGATCGGCTGCCCGTAATGCTGGAAATGACTTTAGAGTGGGTCTCATTGGCCCAGGAGTAGCTTCCTCACACAGCTCCGAGCGGACCCATAAGAAAGGTGTGGAAGCAACCATCGAACTCTGCCTAGCCTACATAGCGCAGTTGTAAATAGTTTCTGTGACCTAACTCATAAAGTCATCAGTATTTTGGCCTCAATACGACTCAACTTGGTTTGGGTATTCTAACTATTAGAATGGTTATCAAATTAGAGTGATAGGAGGGATACGCAGAGCAAGCTTGAGCTCACAAACCAGCGCCTCGTAGCAACAAAGCCTTTCACTCCCATGGTTGAATAGTCTAAGATAAACGCTGCTATTAAATACTCAGCCCTCACGTACTCATTTCGGAGGTGACAGTCTCCGTGCTAAATGCCGAGACTGTGATAGCCCAAAACAGAAAGGTACCTTCTCACCTTATATTGGGAAATTCTATCCGAGCGAGGTTTTCTGGGGTGCCACTCACCATCGTACTGCTCTCTCGCTAGATGCAGGTATATTTGAAAATGCGTTCGTGTGAATGATGCGTATCGGAACGCCATGGGTGAGGAGCTAAATTCACTGAATGGAGTACCAGTGAAGTGAGTGTGACCATTGGCCTGTTTAGTGGTGACTGACTACAACAACTTGGTGGGATTTGCCCAAGATATACAGGGGGGAGTGAAACAGATCCTAGCAGACAAGAGTGCTAAGGAATGGTATGATGGTTACAAAAAGGTGATGAGGCAGCAGTTGCTCCACTCAAATCCGCTGCAATAACTGGAAATCAGTATAGAGCACCATAGCAAGATGAGAGCATTCCTGAGCACAGCCTTGGGGTAACCTAGCAATGCTGAGTTAGTTGAGGAATCAACGAGTTCTTTGCTTTGGCTTTGTAGTATCCCACTAGTTTACTAGCTGGGCTGATATATTTAAAGTTTAGGACAACCTCTGGACCCTAATAGGCCCCAGATGAGTCAAGGTCGCAGGGATTAGTGAACCTTCCCTCCAGCCCGCCATGCATCGCGAGTCGGTTGGCTGATGGGTTTCCCCCAGCCATTGTTGTCTGCGAATAAGGAATCATGGTAGAGAGAGATTTTCGGGAAAATTAGGCCTTCACGTTCTGCTAGGTTGAGCGAAAACTTGAGATAATCGAACGCAGTTTCGTCGTCGGCAGTACGAAAGAAATTACCCCAGAGGATTTCTACCGGAGCCTCGACTACTGAGAAGAGTTCCGCCTCATTGATCAGAAGTTGGGGCATGAGTTCCTCTAGGTCGTCGGGCAAATCGTCGGTGAGTCCGAAATCGACTAGATCGCCACGTTTTGCCTCCCAAGCTGAAAATTCTTTTGGTTCACTCTGTAATGGATGGTCCCAAAGGTGTTCAAAGAACTCATCGACGAGGGCGTGCTTGAGGCCGATTTTACGGAAGTAGGCTTCAGTGATGTGCAGAGAGATGCAGGCGCGCGCGGTGAGCGAGAGCGGCTGAGCGAGGCTGATAAACGTATCGAGAGTCACAAGCGCAAGTGTTCAGATCCAGCGCCCACGAGCAATGCTTTTTTGTCTGAATCCGAGTTGCGCATGGTGTGCTTGTGATGGAATAAGCCTACGAAAGACAGGGTAGTCTACCCGAGGCGACCGGCAAGGTTGATGGCACCTGCCGAAGCTATCCAAGAGTACTACCACGCCCATGAATGCTTGTTCCAGAACGAGTGAAGTTGGCTTTGAGATCCGTTGAATCCGCTGCGTTCGATCGGGCGATCTAGGTTGCCAAAGTAAGCTGGTGTCTTCCAGCTACCAGCACGGTAGTTGTGGATTTTTGAGCGCCCCCCTTGCCAGAAAACGCCACCGTATTGCCACATTGCCCAGTCGTGCCATATGCCAGACGCATGGGCCAGTTTGAGTGGGGTTTCGAGCCCTGTGTTTTTATCTGAGTAGAGGGCGAGCCAGTATGGGCAACGCTTGAGTTTGGCTTTTTGAGAGGGGGAGGCGTAGCGTAAAGAGTTTCGGATGGTGGAACTGTTTTCTAGATACACCACTGGGTGAATGCCCGTGCGCTGGTGGATCTCGCTGACAAATCCTGCCATCAGTTCCGCGCTACAATGGGTATCGAAATCGGCAACTAGTAGCACCTTGGAAGTGCGTAGCCCTCGGCTGGATTTGATGCTGCGAAGTCGGCTAAGGTAACGACCGGCCTGGCTGCTGGCTGATTCGCCTGGGAGGACGTAGTAATAGGTTCCTAACAACATTCCTTGGCGCTCGGCTCCGACTAGGAAGTCGGCGCATTTCCGGTCGATGTAACCACCTTTGGCGCAGCGCGCGATGAGGGCCTGCGCTCCATTCGCTTTGAGAGCAGACTGATCGGTCGGGCTATAGCTGCGGCCTGACCGTTGCTTTTCCTTTGGGTCCCAGTCAGAGACATTGATGACCTTAGGGGCGCTGGAGTAGCTGACTTTGCCGTAATCGCTGAAGCTGCAGCTGGCTAAAAAGGGCAGAAAGAGGAGGAGTGGAAGCAAGCGATTCATAGCAATTGCGTATACTATAGCAGGAGAGGCAAAGTGGAAAGTAGCAATGCAGATTACTGAGTTTGTTGAGCCAATTTCTCCCATGGCCAAATACTCTCGGTCCAATTCGGGGCACGACCAGCGGCACGTTCTTTGAGTTGAAAAATGGTTTTCTTGGGGTCGAACTCGGCGCGGAGTGAAGCACGGCTCTCAGTGACGTTACCTTGAGCATCTATGCTGAGTTTCCAGACGAATGGTGGAGCTTTGATCGCGGGGTCAGTTTCGAGCATATTCATCTCACCAAAGCGCATGTCGATTAGGTAAATGCTGTTAGTACCTTCTCCGTTACTGATGACTTTCCACCAGCCTTCACTGAACCAGTTTAGAGTCTTGAATGGTTTACTCCCTTGGTAGGGTTCAGCTAGTTTTGGGGTGCGTGGTACTAGGTCGAGATGAAATGGACGGTCGGGAGAATCCCACACTGACCAATAACTGACATAGTAGTGTTCAGCATCACGGGCGACCATGCGCCAGAGGAAAATGTTGGCCAAACTCGGGGACACTAGCATACCTGAAACCTCGAGCTCCGATTGAGCGAGCTCGGTTCGGAAATGTTTTTTAGCCACCTCAAGAAGGGTAAAGCTGAGGAGCGTGTAGAGGCTGATCCAGGTGGTGGTGGAGCAGACCACCCAGCTGCGCTTCTTGCCATCTCGAGCCAGAAACAGGCAAATGAAGTTTCCTAGCAACATTGGCACCGTGAATAGTGGGTCAATGATCGACATGTTGTTGAGCGTCAGTCGGTAGTCGCTAAACGGTTCGAAAACCTGTGTGCCGTAGCTGTTGAAGCAATCGATGAGGACATGGGTTGACCAGGCGAGTAGGACGAAACCGGTGGCGCGGGCTAGGCTGACTTTGCTGTGCAGCTTGCACAGTAGGTAACCAAACACGGGGCTCATAAGCAGCATGAGAAAAAGGGAATGCGAGAGGCTGCGGTGGGTGCGCAGCCAGTCCATCGAATCAACCAAGGGGGCGATGACGATGTCTAGATCCGGCAGAGTGCCAAAAAAGACACCCCAGACCGCGCCCTTCCACCCGAGCTGTTTGCGCAGGAGGAGTTCGCCGCAGAGGCCTCCGAGGGCTGCTTGGGTGATTGAATCCACAGCGGCACGTTACACGCTTTTGGTCATTTTACCAAGCGATAGGTCGTGACAGGGCTCGCGGAGTGTGGATGCTAAGGGAGATGAGTGAAAAACGTCAGCACCCGAACGACCCCCTGCATGGAGTAACCTTAGAAAAAATGCTGACGGAGCTGGTAGAGTTCTACGGTTGGGATGACATGGCCTGCCGCATTCGTATTAATTGTTTCGCCAAGGACCCGAGCATCAAATCGAGCCTGAAATTCCTCCGCAAGACCCAATGGGCCCGTTACAAAGTGGAAGACCTCTACAGGCATCTGAAGCAGGTGGAATGAGCTGAGGTCGGTTTAAAATCTAAAATTGTGAGAAGTAAGATTTCTTGAATAGCTCGCAGGCTGTTTGCCTGTATGAAGCCTTTCAGGCATAATCATGCCTTGTTTTGCTTCGCTAGCCTCTTAAATTCACAGGTGAAAAACAACGCTACGTATGTTATGACGCCTCCTTCTAACAATTACTCCCTAGCATATTGAATCCGCCGCGGACTGGAAGTTTGGCGATGCGGATACAAATAATGGGAAGCCTTTACCTAGGGCGTGAGAAACAAGGTGAGGCTGGGTTGGTAGAGCGATGATGAATGGATGGGGAGAATGAGCCTTCTTTCAGGTGCTGTGCAGCCTACCTTCTTGGGTATAAAATACTCCGAGTGGATAAGAAGTCTAAGAGGATGTTAGACTTTGTTGATGTTCTGAGCATTAAGTTCTAATTGTGATCGTAAAACGCGGCCCATCAAAGTCGCGTTTTGTCTCCCTCTGGCGCATTCAGCTCTCGTAGTAGGTGTAGCTGCTGAGGCCGGTGCGGTAGGCCTCGAGAATGCTCCTGCGCTGTTTGGCGCTGATGGTTCCCTTGCGAACAGACGTTTCAGCGAAGCTGCGGAAGCGTTTTTCTAGATCTTTAGGGTCGTATTCGACATAGGAAAGAACGTCGGCCACGCTGTCGCCTTCGACTTCGTGGGTGTAGGTGAGTTCCCCGTCTTCGATACCGACAGATACCACGTGAGGGTCTCCTAACAGGTTGTGTAAGTCACCGAGAGTTTCTTGATAAGCGCCAACTAAGAACGCGGCGATGTTGTACTCTTCGCCAGGTTGGCGATCGTGGACTTGGAGATAGGGGGTAATGCCGTCTCGGTTAAGAAAGCGATCGACCTTGCCGTCACAGTCGCAGGTGATGTCTGCGAGAATGGCACGATGTGTTGGCTCGGTGTCGAGCTTATGGATCGGCATGATGGGGAAGAGTTGGTCGATCGCCCATGAGTCTGGTAGTGACTGGAAGACTGAAAAATTGGCGTAGTAAAAATCGATTAGATTGGATTGGAGTGTCTGTAGGTCTTCGGGGACGTGTTCGAGACTCTGAGCTTTCGCTGCTATTCTTGTGCAGACGTGCCAGTAGATTTTTTCTGCAGTAGAGCGGTCACGAAGGTCGATCACTCCATGGCGGAAGAGGTCACGCACCTGATCGCGGTAAAAGAGTGCGTCGTTGAAGCATTCTTGAAGGTCTGATTTATCGATGCGCTTCCGAATCTCCCAAAGATTGTGTAGCATATCGTGGGCGTCACTTGCTGGGGCACTAGGCACCTTCAGTTGGGCAAAGCGTGTGACGTCCAGAATATTGAAAACGAGAACCGAATAATAGGCTACTACTGCGCGGCCTGACTCGGTGACGAGGGTAGGGTGGGAAATCTTAGCTTCGTCACAATGCTTTTGGACGACCTCGATAAGGTTGGAGGCGTATTCTTTGAGTGAGTAATTACAGGAGGAGGCGAAGTTGGTGTGTGACCCATCGTAGTCGACGGCCAGACCGCCACCCATGTCGAGAATTTCCATTGGTGCGCCTTCTTGGGCGAGGCTGACAAAGACGCGCACCGCTTCAGTGGCGGCTTCTCGGATAGCTCGGATGTTTGGTAGTTGGGAGCCTTGATGGTAGTGAAAGAGTTTCAGGCAATCGAGAAAGCCTTCGGCCTTGAGTAGGTCGATTGCATCGATGAGTTGGGGGGAGTTGAGGCCGAAGACTGAGCGGTCTCCACCAGACTCAGCCCAGTGCCCTTCGGATTTGGTAGAAAGGCGGAAACGTATGCCAAGCTCCGGACGAATATCGAGAGCTCTGGAGCGTGCGATGATAGCTGGAAGTTCACTTGGCATTTCTAGGACCATGATAACCCGAATTCCCATTTGAATAGCGCGCAGGGCGAGGTCGATAAATTCGTCGTCCTTGTAGCCATTGCAAATGAGGTAGGCGTTGGGGTCGTGCATGTAGGCTAGAGCGGCGATGAGTTCAGGTTTGGAGCCAGCCTCGAGTCCATATTGGTACTTTTTTCCGAACTCAGTGATCTCTTCGATCACTTGCTGTTGCTGGTTGACCTTGATGGGGTACACGCCGCGGTAGCTTCCTTGGTAGCTAGTTTCTTTAATGGCCGTGAGGAAGGACTCGTTGAGGTCTTCAATCCGTCTGTCGAGCAGGTCGCGGAAGCGCAGTAACTGAGGCATCGCTGAACCTCGCTCGGCTAGGCCTTCAATGATTTTTTGTAATGACGCAGGAACTGTGGATTCACCATCTCGCAGCTGGACTACGACATCTCCGTCGGAGTTGATGTCAAAGTAGCCATTGCCCCAGCGGTGGACTCCATAAAGTTCGCGGGCGTCGTCGATGTTCCAGCTCATACCGCGGAATATAGAATTGAAGCCCTAGAGATGCTAGTTTGAAGTGTCTTCAGGGCACAAAAAAACCGAAGGGCGCAAGCCCTTCGGTTTTGAGAATTTTGACTAAGTTAAATTAGCTTCCTGCTGGTACGTGGATTGTAGTACCGGTGATGTTCTCAGCACGATCAAAGATATCCTCGCTGTTTTCTTCGATTGCTCCCTGCTGGGAATTGCCAGAGCTGTCGATTGCTGGACCGTCATATGTGATTTTTAGAGCCTCACATGAGCCGTTGATTTTAACGACGATTGCTTGGCCTTCCCAAACCGCAGTATCAAAAGACTTCGCTGTTTCAGAAGAATCAAAGATAAGCGGGATGTTGCTACTAGATGAATTATTGAGGCCAGACACGTATCCCCAAGCATTTTCACCCGGCTCAAGTGTGCCGTCTTCATTAGGAGGCGCAGTGCCGTTTGTAGTTCCTATAACACTATTTTCTTTGTTCCAGAAAGTTGCTTCTTCGTCAATTTTGCCGGCTTCTATAAGTTGAGTGAAGCAGGCTTCAGCTGTAGCACCGCTATCACCGGTGTTTTCATTTGGGAAGATTCCGTCATTGTCTGAAGCGAAACTGAACAGAGCCACGTGAATCTGTTTACCACTGTTGATGGCGTTAGTTTTTGCAGCAGCTTTCACCTGCTTCATGATAGGGCCATAGGACATGGCTGCGAGACCCGCGATGATTGCAATCACCACGAGGAGTTCTACGAGGGAGAATCCCTTGCGTAGGTGTTTTTTGTGTTTAAGTTTCATTTTTTTGATTTGGTTTTGTGCCGACGCATCGGCGGATTATGTTTGCGTCTGTATGGTGCCTCATGGCAACGCGGTATGGGTATATATGGAATCAAGCTTGCCTAAATGACGAGCTTCATAACTAGAATCTAGCGGCCGTAACTACTCTGGCAAGGTAAAAGAACACAAAAGTAGGGCTTTCTATGTAGCCAATGTGGATGCAGATTTCGCTGACATACTTTGTGCCAATTCGGCAGCGGAGTAGAGGCGCAGAAGGTGAGGTCGAAATGACACACCTGTGTCACATTGTCCCTGTTTCGGCGCATTTGTCTGTGTCAGAATGACTCTTATTTAGACCGTTGGCTAACCTTGTGTTTTGTAAATCTGTTTAGCTATAAGGTCTTAGTGTGTGATTTGAGTTTGTGGCACGCTAATTGCAGTAGGCAAGTTAGGCAAGATAGTGCCGACAGCAAGTAAAGGGCTGTGGGGGCGAAATTATTTAACTTAAAACAAAACAAACTATTATGGCTAAAATTCTAGGAATCGATTTGGGTACAACCAACTCATGTATGGCAGTAATGGATGGTGGCGAAGCGACCGTTCTTGAAAACTCTGAAGGTGCACGCACAACTCCTTCCGTCGTGGCATTCGCTAAAAGCGGTGAGCGTCTCGTCGGTCAGGCAGCCAAGCGCCAGGCAGTGACTAACCCGAAGAACACAATCTTCTCAGCGAAGCGATTCATCGGACGTAAGTACGACGAACTCACTGACACTGATAAGAACACCCCTTACGACGTGGTCAAAGCTGACAATGGCGATGCTCACATTCAGGTAGAAGTAGAGGGAGAGAAGAAAACATACTCTCCGCAAGAGATCGCAGCAATGGTGCTCGGTAAGCTTAAGGCTGACGCTGAGACTAAGATCGGTGAGACAATCACTGAAGCAGTGATCACGGTTCCAGCGTACTTCAACGATTCACAGCGTTCTGCTACTAAAGCCGCGGGTGAGATCGCTGGACTCAAGGTGCGCCGCATCATCAACGAGCCTACAGCAGCAGCGCTTGCATACGGAATAGATAAGAAGTCTGAAGAGAAGGTAGCAGTATACGACCTTGGTGGTGGTACATTCGATATCTCAGTACTCGACATCGACGACGGTGTTTTCGAAGTGCTCGCGACTGACGGTGACACACAGCTCGGTGGTGATGACTGGGACAACACACTCATCAACTGGATCGTAGCTGAGTTCAAAACTGACTCAGGCATCGACCTCTCCAAGCAGGCTGACGCACTCCAGCGTATCAAGGAAGAAGCTGAGAAGGCGAAGATTGCCCTTTCCTCAGCACAGACCTACGACATCAACCTTCCGTTCATCACCATGGACGAAACTGGTCCTAAGCACATTCAGAAGACTCTCACACGTGCAAAGCTTGAGCAACTCACAGCTGCACTCTTCGAGCGTACTAAGAAGCCAGTCA
>NZ_JBDOPO010000061.1:0-12915 GCF_039830215.1 Rubritalea sp.
CATCAAGAAGTTAGAGGCTCATCGAGTTTATGCCAGCGGTCTTGAATTTGTAGCAAATGAGAGGGCTAGCGAGGAGCTCGACGCCGCAGGTTATTTTTGCTTCCCGTATCCTAGCCGGTAAAAAAAGTGGAGCTTGAGGGCTTTAACGCCTAGTTCGGCCTTTCTACTCGAAAGGTAGCAGTTTAGCAGGAATTACAGAAGAATCGTTTCAGCTTATTGAGTCAGAACTCAATGAAAGCCCAAGAAAATACTAGACGGACTGAGTCCGTCAGAATTGAACTCAAAGTAGCAGCGTAGCCAGTCAGTCTGAATCAGTTAGGAAATATTCTTTAATGCTTTTAATTTTCAGGATGGTCTTGCTGCAATTTTCACCTAACAGCTAATGTAACATTGTTTATGTTCACAATTTTTTAGAGTCGTGCTAGGTTTTCCCCACGATGATCACCGAGCGAGAAAATAGTACCCCTGAACGTATACGATTAGCTGAAGAAGCAGCTTTTGAGAGAAACTGGAAACGCTGGGGGCCGTATTTGGCAGAACGTCAATGGGGCACAGTACGAGAAGATTATTCTGAGGGCGGAGATGCTTGGAATTACCTAACGCACGACCAAGCTCGAAGTCGTGCGTACCGCTGGGGGGAAGATGGTTTGCTCGGCTGGTGTGATCGGAAATCACGGATCAACTTCGCGCCAGTCCTATGGAATGGTAAAGACCCCATTTTGAAGGAGCGTCTCTTTGGCGTGAGTGGCACGCAGGGAAACCACGGTGAAGATGTGAAGGAGTGCTATTATTATCTCAACAGTACACCGACTCATTCATTCACAAGGGCTCTCTACAAGTACCCAATGAGCGAGTATCCTTATGCTGATCTGGTAGATACAAACACTCAACGCGGCCCAGATGAACCCGAGTACGGACTTGAGGACACTGGAGTGTTTGAAAATGGTGAATACTGGGACGTGGAGACGACGGTTGCCAAGGCCGGGCCGAGCGATCTTTGCTGGAGGCTTCGAGTAACTAACAATTCTGACGCTGAGCAAACGATCCACATTCTCCCGAGTGTCTGGATGCGAAACAGCTGGGCGTGGGGTGAAGACCATTTTGAATCAAAGTGGGCCAAGCCGAGTATCAAACTCGATGGTGATAGGTTGCAGCTTGAGCACTCAGATATGGGTAAATTTCATTTCTACTTGGACGAGTCAGATGGAGTGGAGCACGAGTGGCTCTTCACTGAGAATGATTCGAATCTCAAGTTGTTATTTGGTCAGCAAAACAAGGCAAAATACCAGAAAGATGCTTTCCACGAATACTTAATTAATGTTCGGAAAGATGTTGTGAATCCTGCAATGGAGGGCACCAAGGCTGCCGCTTGGATGAAGGTGACTGTGCAGCCTGGCGAGACCCAAGAAGTCCGTTGCAGGCTGATCGCGGTGGAGGATGATCACGGCCAGCGATTTGAAGATTTTGCTGAGGTTGTGGCTACCAGGGAGGCGGAGGAATCTGAGTTTTATGACTGCATGCTTCCTGAAGGTCTGAGTGAGGAAGAAAGCCGTGTGGCGATTCAAGGGTATGCTGGGCTTTTATGGTCTAAGCAGTTTTACTATTACATCGTTAAGTACTGGTTAGAGGGCGACAACGGTGTTGATAACGCGACTCCTGCTAGATTGGAGGGACGCAATAAAGATTGGCGGCACATGTTTGCTCGCGATATTTTATCCATGCCAGACAAGTGGGAATACCCATGGTTTGCAAGCTGGGATAGCGCGTTCCATATGGTGGCATTTGCTAGGCTCGACCCAGATTTTGCTAAGAAGCAGTTGTTGTTGTTTCTTCGGGAGTGGTATCTGCACCCGAACGGCCAAATCCCTGCCTACGAGTGGAGCTTTTCTGATGTCAATCCGCCCGTGCATGCATGGGGAGTATGGCAGCTTCATAAGTCTATGGAAATGAATGGTATTGAGGATTTGGAATGGCTGGAGAAAGCAGTTCAAAAACTTAGTCTCAATTTCACTTGGTGGGTAAATCGTAAGGATGTGGATGGAAACCACTTGTTTGCTGGAGGTTTCCTAGGGCTCGATAATATTGGAGTTTTTGATCGCTCGCAGGAACTGGGTGAAGGGGCGCACATTTTGCAAGCAGACGGAACCGCTTGGATGGGTGGATTTTGCTCACAAATGCTAGAAATGTGCCTAAAGCTTGCGGAGACACGTCCAGCCTACGAGGACATGGCGTCTAAGTATTTTGAGCATTTCGTGCGTATCGCTCGCGCAATGAATGAGGAATATGGCCGTGGACTTTGGTGCGAGGAAGATGGATTCTATTACGATCACTTGGTTCTGAAAACGGGTGAAAAAATCCCGATGAAGGTGCGTTCGATGGTTGGTTTGCTTACTATGATGGGGGTAGCAGAGATCGATATGAAGAAGGTCGAAAAGATGCCAGGATTCAAAAAACGCCTAGATTGGTTCATTGAGAATCGCCCAGACCTAGCTGAATACACAAGTTATTGTGATAAACATCGAGCTGACAAAGAGTCGCGACTTCTAATGCTGCCTCTGCGTGATCGTTTCGAAAAACTTCTTGAGAGGATGTTAGATGAGGATGAATTTCTCTCAGACTACGGACTTCGTTCACTCTCGAAGGATCATAAAGATCATCCGTACAGCATTGTCTGGAAGGGTGAAAAACACACTGTGAGTTATGTGCCTGGTGAGTCAGATGGCTATATGTTTGGTGGAAATTCGAACTGGCGTGGGCCAATTTGGTTTCCGGTAAACTATATTATCATCACTTCATTGAGAAAATATCAGCATTTCTATGGTGATAAATTCCAAGTGGAATTTCCCAAGGGATCAGGAGTGATGATGAGCCTAGGCGAGGTCGCTGACCAAATTAGTGACCGCCTCGTAAGTATGTTTTTACCGAAAGCGTGTGGATGTCGGCCGGCATTGAGCAAGATGAAAAAATATTGCCAAGGTCAAGAATGGCAGGATCTAGTCCTCTTCCATGAGTATTTCCATGGAGATACAGGTCAGGGATTAGGTGCCAGCCATCAAACCGGCTGGACAGCTCTCGCGGTCAAGCTAATGCGTGATCGGGTAAGACACGGATTGAGCAAGGAATGAGAGGGCTGAACGTTGCACCTTCAGCGTGACTTCAGCTATGGTTTGATGAGCATTTTCGCCCCGAATACGAGTAGTGTGATGCCAAATATGCGTGTGAGTGTGGTGGACTGAAGGCTCTGCATCAGTTCTGATCCCCACCAGGAAGCCGCTGCAGCACCAGTTGCAGCACAGAGCACAATGCGCCAGTCTATGAGCCCGGCCTTAGCATTGTTGGTTGTGGCGACGAGTGCTGTGATGATGATGATGGCAAGTGAGGTTGCAATTGCTTGTTTGTGCTCAATCCCTAACAGTTGAGAGAATGCGGGAACCATTACAATCCCTCCACCTATGCCACACAGAGCACCGAGGAGCCCAGCTGCAGCTCCGACTGAAAGGCTAATGATGAGGGCTTTGATCATCTATTTGCGTTTTTGCTTTGCTGAACTAATCAGCTCGACAACTAGGCGATGAAGCACGATGCGGTGGTCTAAGCTGGAGCTCACAAGCGCGTGATCAGCTTGGAGACAAGATTCCATGGATTTTCTTAAGGCTGGGAATGGGAATGCCTGAGCATCCTTAGCAGCGAGAAAGAGTGGGTAGACATTGACACCACCGGCCTTTTTCTGTGGAAGCCAAGCACGTTCCATTACTGGAAGGCGGTTGAGGGCGTCTGCGAATCCATTGTAGTTATGCAATGGGAGTTTTGTGTTCTCTCCAGCGGCGCGGGCCATAAAAAGGTTACGTATAGTTGGTATCAAAGATGCGCGAAGTATGGCGATGGCTGACTCTCCTCTGTCTAGTTGTTGGTCGATAAGTTCGAGCGCTCTTGCCTCATCTCGGCGTTGAAGAGCACGGCCAACCTCGAAGACTAGCCCAGCACGTGAGAGGGGGACCATCTTGCGAATATCGTCTAGTTCTACAGTACGACGGTCTTTCCCAAGAAAGAGGTCGAGCTTATTGATCTCAACTTTGATCTGCCGTGTGTCTTCACCGGCGAGCATGACAAAGAGCTCGATCGCATCGCTAGTGAAGTTGAGGCCGAGCTCTTTGGCACGTTTTTGTACCATGATACCAACCTGTTCCTGCCAGCCGTCCTTTGAGGTGTCGAGTTTGTTGTGTTCTTGAAGAGTCGCGTTGTCTTTAGCCCATTTATAGAAGCTTCTACGTTTGTCGATTCCTGTGGCAGACAAGATGAAGATGCAGTCATCAGCCAGACCAGCGCTGAGGGTTTCTTTGATGGCTTCGACTCCGAGCTTAGCGCGTTCGGCCTCACTGGTTCTATCAGAGCCCATGAAAGTAGCTCGCTTGAGCCATACGACTTTGCCTCCACCAAAGAACGGCAGAGTTTGTAGCGCCTGAATAGTTTCGTGAGAGATGTCGTGGGCATGCTCAGCGTTGTCAGCATTGCCGTCAATGATGTCATTGGCGAAGTCGCCGCCTTCTGCAGGTTTGAGCTTGTTGAAGAGTTTTAGAGCTGCCTCAGCGCAGGCTCCGTCGTCAGTGCCGTAGATGACGTAAATATTGTTAGCTGACATTGTTAGTCAAGGATGTACTCCAGCAGTATCGACTGAAGGCTAGTGTAAAAATGGTAACGAATGATCGCAGCTTTTAGGCTAGGATCTTCAAATTCGATGCTTTGTTCATCATCTGCTAGGTCGTCATATTTGCTGACCTCGAAACGTTCTTCTAGTGAGAGTCTTGCTTGGTTGATAGCTCCGAACCAGGTGTTAGCCTCTTCAGGTTTTATGAAGAGTGATCCGGTGAGGTCCTGAGCTTTTTCGGCGGTGCTGATAGCGCGGGAGACGTGAATGATTTGGCTGCTAAATTGGTCTGCTAGCTCGGGGGTGATTAGCTCAGTCCAGTCTTCGTCAGCTGCCATAAAGAGGGCCAATTTATCAGCTAAAGGCTCATCAGGCATCTGACTAGCGTCAGTGCAGATCATTTCTAAAACCAACCAATCAGTGGCGTTTTCAGCATCTATCCGCAAGCTGCGGTCAAGTGTGGGTGCAACTCTCATTTGGCTTTTTGGATAGTAGCTTTGAGTTGGTGGCTGTGAAGTTGCTGCACGTAATGCTCAGCTTGTTCTTTCTCACCGGTCCAGACAATCGATTTTCCTGCATTGTGGACCTCTAACATGAGTTGCTCGGCTTGTGATTTGTTATAACCAAAGACGCGCTTCAAAATAAGGGTGACGTAGGCCATGAGATTCACTGGGTCGTCAAAGATAACAACGGACCAGGGAGTGGATGTCTGGATGGTTGTTTTCGTCTGAAAGTCGGTGCTGGTTGATTCCAATCGCATTTGTTGAACATGATGCATTGCCAGATGGTTTGCATCAACTAGGAAGTTGAAGGAAAATAAAAAGCC
This sequence comes from Rubritalea sp., assembly GCF_039830215.1. Classification (NCBI taxonomy): domain Bacteria; kingdom Pseudomonadati; phylum Verrucomicrobiota; class Verrucomicrobiia; order Verrucomicrobiales; family Rubritaleaceae; genus Rubritalea; species Rubritalea sp. Next base: position 5,472 of record NZ_JBDOPO010000061.1, read on the forward strand.
ACTACGGCGCAAGGCGGTAGTGGCTTTAGAGAAGAGAGTGCGTTTACTTTGATTGCTCCAACATGCGGATGATGGGAGCTTCAGCGCGCTGTCGAATTTCTTCGGGCATTTCAACGGTTGGGCTGAGATCGCGAAGGCAATTGCGGAGTTTCTCCAGCGTGTTCATCTTCATGAAATGGCAGTCGTTACATGCGCACTTGTCTGTAGGGCCTGCGATGAGGTTTTTATCAGGAGCCTCTTTCTGCAAGCGGTGCAGCATTCCAGACTCTGTAACAACGATGATGTCTTTAACTGTTGCGTTCTGGCAGTAAGAAATCATTTTTTCCGTAGAGCAAACTTCGTCAGCAAGCATGCGCACAGCAGTGGTGCACTCAGGGTGAGCAACAACGAGGGCATTTGGGTGTTTAGCCTTGATTGAGTTGATTGAGTTCTGAGTGAACTCGACGTGGACATAACAAGAGCCCTGCCACAGATCCATCTTGCGGCCTGTTTGCTCCATCACCCATGCACCCAAGTTTGCGTCAGGGACGAACAAAATAGGGCGATCAGCAGGGGCTTTGTTGACGATGTTAATAGCATTGCCAGAGGTGACAATAACGTCGCAGAGTGCTTTGACGCCGCCTGAACAGTTGATGTAGGCGATGACGTAATAGTTCTTCTCCTTGTTAGCATCCAGAAATGCTGCCAAATCGTCAGCTGGGCAGGATTCCTCGAGTGAGCACCCGGCGTCTGCGTCAGGTAGAGTGACTGTCTTGTTCGGGTTGAGAATCTTAGCGGTCTCAGCCATGAAATGAACGCCGCAGAATGCGATGACGTCACAGTCCGTGGCTTGGGCTTTGTAGGCGAGGCCGAGTGAGTCGCCGACGTAGTCTGCGATATCTTGGATTTCACCCACTTGGTAGTTGTGTGCGAGGATGACGGCATTGCGCTCTTTTTTGAGGCGCAAGATCTCTTCTCTGAGGTCGATAGCAGTTGTGGCCATGAATTTGGATCGTTGTAGAAAGGGAAAACGGACAGCCCCTTTGGAGGGTGTCCGTTTGAAATATTTAGATGTCTGGATCTAGTTGGTGGTCTGGCCCAGAGCCGGGCGTTTCAGCTGTGCTTATGCGCGAGCTGGCTTCTCCTTTTTTACTGGAGCAGAGGCAGCTGGTTTAGCGGCTGCTGGAGTAGCCGCGGCAGCAGGAGCGCCAACAGTGGACTTACCGACAAAGATAGCCCCAGCTTCGATAGAAAGCGTTGCAGCCTTGATGTCTCCAACAAGTTCTGCGTTGGCTTTGAGCTCTACACGATCAGCAACAGTGATGTTGCCGTGTACTTTACCGTAGATAACAACTGAACGAGTACGAATCTCTGCACGAACACGTGCATTTTCGCCGACTGTGAGAGAACCGTCAGAGTCGATCTCACCTTCGATCTTGCCGTCGACTACGAGATCGTTAGTGAAGCGAACTTGGCCTTTGATTTCGACATCAGAGCTGAGCATGTTGCGGCCGCTGCCTGCAGCAATTTGCGAGGTGTTGGCCTGCTGAGGGCGTTTCTCAGAAATTGGCTGCTGGTCGCTCTGTGGTCGAGAAGTCGTTGAGGTAGATGATGAGCTAGCAGACGCAGTAAAATCTTGGCTATTAGCGCTAGGAGTCGGGGCACCTTGTGCAGGGGTGCCTTCGTTTTGGTTGCTGATATATTTTTTGAATACAGACACGGCTGGTATTTAATTTATGATAGTTTTAAATGAGTTCTTCAGTTGGTTGAAGATGGCGAGAGGAATAATTTGGGCTACACTACAGACTACTCAGGGACTTGTGAACTTTTATCGTTTTTCTCCTCAATGGCGGGAGATTCTGTTGCTGGAGCTTCTGTTGCTGGAGCTTCTGGTGCTGGAGCTTCTGGTGGAGTGATTTGCGCAGTGTCCGTAGGAGTTGGCGACTCAGAAGTGGCATCCGGAGTAGTTGGTGCAACAGGAGCGATCTTTTTCTCTACTTCTGTCGGGGCAGCAGCATTGATGAAGCGGAGTCGTTTGTTCGCCATTGCTTGATAAGGGGAGAACTTAGTGATGCTGTCGATGTCAGAGGGATTGTCTGAAATGAGGTTGGTCACGGCTATGTAGTACTCTTTGGCTCGTTCAGTCTCACCTTTTTGTTGCGCAATGTCTCCAAGCCCGATTTGGGCAGCAGGGGAGATGTGCTCAGCATTTTCCATGTCGAGCACTGCTGAGAGTTGTGCTTCAGCTTCAGTTAGGTTGCCTTCATTGAGAAGCAGTAGACCTAACCGTGTCGTTGCTGATGAAATAGCAGCGTGCTGAGGGTAGGTTGCAGTGAATTCGCGAAGGGCGCTGATGGCGTCTTCAGTTGATTCGGTTCCCTCGATGTCAGCGATGAGTAGTGCGGCTGCACCAGCAGATGTGGTGTTGCCATGCGCTGAAACCACGGCTTGTAATTCCGTTTTGTCTGTTGCGGATGTGAGGGCTTCACCAGCTTGGGCGTTGAGCATGTCGGTGTAGCCCTTGTAGCCTACGTAGCTTAAAATACCCAAGAAAATGGCGATGGCAGCAGTGATGATGAGCTTCTGGTTTTCATCGAGGAAAACTTCAAACTTTGATGGGCCGTGATCGATTTCGGCAATAGGTGTTGGTGTATCGTCCATTTGTTGTGCGTGTGTTAAGGATCTGAGGGCGGTCTTGCAAGAAAGAAAGCCGGATCAGAGAAGGAAAATGATGGAGTGACTGGCTTATTCTTTATGAGCCTTGGGTATTTGAGTTGAAATTACTGTGGTTTGAGTTAGATCGTTTCAAGCAATCACATCCATTTAAGCGGATCTTCTTATGAATTCTAAACTAAAACTGGCCCACTTATATGGCATTGTAGACTTGGGCTATGTGGCCGTGGAAAGCGCAACGACTGTGGCTAAGTCGCTGCTTGATGGAGGTGCTGGAGTTATCCAACTTCGGGCGAAGGGTAGAGAGTTGGATGAAATTCTCGAATTGGCGAAGAAGTTGAAGCCGATTTGCCGCGAAGCTGGCGTGCCATTCATTGTGAATGATTTCGCAGAAGTTGCGTTCGAAGTCGGAGCCGACGGAGTGCATATCGGCCAAGATGATGGAAGTCTTTCTGATGTGCGTGATGTGGTGGGTGAAAGGATGATAGTAGGGAGGTCGACTCACTCACTAGAGCAGGCCAAAGAGGCTTTGTTGGAAGGTTTTGATTATATCGGTTTTGGCCCACTTTTTCCAACTCCGACAAAGGTTGGTCGAGCAGGCATTGGGGTGGAAAATGTGGAGTTGGTGCAGTCGACTGTTGGTCAGGAGATCCCGGTATTCTGCATAGGCGGAATTCACCGTGGTAATTTGGCTGGCGTTCAGAAGGCTGGAGCGCAACGAGTTGTCATCGTTTCAGATGTCCTCAAGGCTGAGAATGTGACCGAGGCCGCGCGTGAAATTGTAACTCAGCTCAGAAAATAAGAATTTATGAAAAAGAAATCAGTAATAGTCGGCGGAACTATAGCGATCGATAACGTCAAGACTCCCTCTGCGGAAGAGAGTAATTTGCTGGGTGGTTCAGCATCCTACGCATCACTAGCCTCTAGCTACTATCACGACTCCGTGAACTTGGTGGGAATCATCGGGCGCGACTATCCTGAGGACTATCTTGAGATGCTTTCGTCACATGGTGTCGACCTCGCTGGTGTCGAGCGCTCTGAAGGTGCGTCGTTCACTTGGACTGGTGAGTACATGGAGAACATGAATGATCGTGAGACGCATGCTGCGTCCCTGAATGTGCTCGAAGGTTGGGAAGTGAAGGTTCCTAGCGCTATTTCTGAAAGTCAGATTGTTGTTCTCGCTAACATGTCACCGGAGAATCAGTTGCAAATGCTCGATGCTTGTACTGCTTCGAATCGGTATGTGATCGCTGACACCATGGATCTTTGGATCGCTATGGCTAATGATAAGCTACATGAGGTTCTTACGATGATTGACTTACTTGTTATAAATGAGTCTGAAGCCCGTGAGTTTGCTCAGGTGTCTAACTTAGTGTTGGCTGGTCAGCGCTTGCTCGAAAAAGGGCCAGGTCATGTTATTATCAAGCTCGGTGAATTTGGTGCAATGTTGTTCGCCAAAGATGGTTCTTTATTTCGTTGCCCAGCTTGGCCACTGCGAGAAGTTGTTGATCCAACTGGCGCAGGAGATTCATTCCTCGGGGGGATGGCTGGTTACTTGGCTAGCCTCGACACGCTTGAGTTTGGTTTCGATCAGCTCCGTCAGGCGATGGTGCGTGGCACTGTGGCTGCTAGCTTCACGTGTGAAGCGTTCTCTACAAATCGATTGCAATCAGCAACGCGCGCAGACCTTGATGCTAGGATGGAGCAGCTAAGAGAAATCTCTAGCTGGTAGGAAACAAAAATATTTTAAGGTCTCACTTTTGAATGTAATGGTGGGATCTTTTTTTTGCATATTAAAGTGATTATTGAGCCTCACCTTTGAGGTGTGGAATCGCTTCTAAGAGTCGCTTGGTGTAGGTGTGCTCAGGTTTGTTGAATACGCGTTCGGAATCGCCGTATTCAACGATTTTTCCTTCAGACATGACTGCTATATTGTCTGCTATATAGCGTACAACTGAGAGGTCATGAGAGATGAAAATCATTGTGAGGTTGAGGTCTCCGCGAAGGTCTAACAGGAGATTCAGTATCTGTGACTGAATGGAGACGTCTAGGGCTGAAACTGGTTCATCGGCAATAATGAGCTTTGGTTCAGGTGCCAAAGCACGAGCGATAGCAATTCTTTGGCGTTGGCCGCCTGAGAATTCATGTGGATATTTCTGTATGAATGAGGGGTTTAGTCCACAGCGCTCCATTAGAGCGACAACAGCTTCGGTGAGCTTAGTTTTGTCTTTCTTGAGTTCTGGGTGACGCTGGGTGATGGCTTCCGAAAGGGTGGAGAATACAGTCATGCGCGGGTTAAGGGATGCGAATGGGTCTTGAAAAATCATTTGAAAATCGAGCCGGCGCTTACGTATTTCTTTTTTCGGCAGGGTAGTGAGGTTGATATCTTCCAGAACGATCTCTCCTTCAGTGGAGGGAATGAGCTGCATGATAGTGCGTGAAAGAGTGGACTTACCACATCCTGATTCACCAACGAGACCAAGGATTTCACCGTCTGCAATGGAGAGCGAGACCCCATTCACGGCTTTGACCGTGTCCACCTGCTTGGCGAAAATGAAGCCTTTTTTTATGGAGAAATGTGTTTTGACGTCTTTGAGGTCGAGCATAATTTTTATTTGGCTGCGCCAAAGTCTCTGGTCAATAGTCAAGAGTCATTGGGCTCGATGGGATTCGTGACTAGGCCTGTTGGTTTTTACTTATTACGCTATTTAGGCAATGAGTTTACCTAGGTGATTGGCGCTTGAGAGTTGATAGCTTAGTAGCTGCGCCCCCAGATTGCTCGGGTTTTGGTTGCTTCCTTAGTTAGGATACAAGGGGCTAAGTCAGCACCTGTTAGGTCTAGCGGGAGGCAACGAATCGCGATTTTGTGTTTCTTGCTGAGAGCTTCTTCTTCCTCTCTGGTGCCAGCCCACGGGGTAACTAGCCACCCTGGGAATTCGCCTTCCCAGTGTTTCTCAAATATTTCGAGATCGGAGCAATCCTGCGTGTTAGAGTCGCGGAATGTTGTGGCGCGCTCGAGAAGAGAGTCTTGGATTTCTTGAAGAGTGTTCTCTACATTCTGTAGGAAGTCTTCTTTAGCTAGGAAGGTTTTCTCGTTAGATGCTCGGTCGCGGCGCTGCAGACAGACCTTGCGGCTTTCTAAATCACGAGGTCCAATCTCTATGCGTATTGGTGCGCCTTTTTTTACCCAATCCCACTTCTTGCCTCGCACATCACGCTTGTCGACAAGGACGCGGAGAGGTTCACCGTGGAAGTGTTTGTTGCGTAGAGTTTGAGCGAGAGCTTCGCTGGCATCGATCACTGCATCGCGGGTGTTTTCTTTTGGTGTGACTGGTATGATTACGATTTGTTCGGATGCAACACGTGGTGGCATAACTAGTCCATCGTCGTCAGAGTGTGCCATGATGAGTGTGCCTATTAGGCGTGTAGATACGCCCCATGAGGTAGTCCAAGCATGCTGAACTGAACCGTCGCGGCCAGTGAACGAGATGTCTTGGACCTTGGAGAAGTTTTGTCCAAGGAAGTGGGATGTGCCAGCTTGAATTGCCTTTTTGTCCTGGACCATGGCTTCCACAGTGAGTGTCATGTCTGCGCCAGGGAATCGCTCGGCTTCTGACTTTTCGCCGGGAATGGTAGGTATAGCGAGGTGCTCGCGAAGAAATTTCTCGTAGATGGCATGCATCTGATGAGTTTCATCGAGTGCTTCTTGCTTGGTCTCGTGGGCGGTGTGCCCTTCTTGCCAGAGAAATTCAGCTGTGCGAAGGAACATGCGTGTGCGCATTTCCCAGCGCATGACATTTGCCCATTGGTTGATGAGTAGTGGGAGATCTCTGTAGGATTCGGTCCAGCGGGCGAAGGCAGCTCCGATGATGGTCTCTGAAGTAGGCCGGATAACGTATGGCTCAGTTAATTTGCCGGCCGGCTCCATTTTTGTGGTGCCATCATCTAGCTTGCTTGCCTCTAGCCGGTGGTGAGTGACGACCGCGCATTCGGTAGCAAATCCCTCAGCGCATTCAGCTTCTTTTTCAAAATGGGAAAGAGGGATGAGGAGTGGGAAGTAGGCGTTCTGGTGGCCAGTTTGCTTGAAGTATTTATCAAGCTGTTGCTGAATGTTTTCCCAGAGCGCGTAGCCCCAAGGCTTGATGATCATGCATCCACGCGTTTCTGAGTTCTCTGCTAAGTCAGCTCCTTTGATGACTTGCTGGTACCATTCTGGGAAGTCTTCAGAGCGTGTTGGTTGAATCGCTGTTTTCGCTTGCTTGGCCATATGCACGAAGGTTTAGCGGTGGAATAGCATTTTCGCAAGAGTGGATAAGACTGATTTCAAATATAGCTAGCAAGTGATAATGATTCATCTGACTAGATCTTTCATGTTTTTATACTCGCCAAATGGGGCTGGACTCCGTTAGGAATAAAGGAAGTCCTATTACCTATGAAAAAATCCAAACTCAAAAGGCTGTTTTCGATGGCCGCTCTTGTAGCACTTTCTGTGACTGGTTCCTTGTACGCCCAAGCTGGAAAAGTGAAGGTCTCGGATCCTAAATTTGATGACCTCAAGTCACCTAAAGTGGGTGGAAATACAATCAGTAAGAGTTGGGACGCCAAGGACTGGCTTGAAGCAGAAGTGAAATTTAAGGTGGAAATGCCAAGGACATACAAGCAAAAGTTTGTCGATAGCGTAACAGTGAAATGGTATGTGGCAATTAAGAATCCTGCTGGATCAGGTTATGCTCTCATCGAAAAAGAAGTGGAACATGTGAATGTGCCAGTGGGTGAGGAAGTTTATTCAGTG
>NZ_JBDOPO010000338.1:0-2885 GCF_039830215.1 Rubritalea sp.
TCTCGGCTTTACCGATAACGATGACTTGTCGCTCAAGTGTGACCCAAGGAAAGAGTAGGGAGACGTTGGGGTTTGCCTCGATTTCCTTCGCCTTGCGGCTGGTGTAGTTGGTGAAAAAGACCATGCCCTCTGGGTTAAAGTACTTGAGTAGAACGGTGCGCAGTGAGGGGGCACCAGCGGCGCCGACTGTGGCCAATGACATTGCATTAGGCTCTGGATAGCCGGCGTCGACAGCTTGTTGGAACCAAAGTGTGAATTGTTCCTCAGGTGTTGCGGCTAGGTCGTCGATGTCGAGCCCGCCTTTTAGGTATTCTTTTCTGTAATCTGATAGGTCCATGAAGTTGATTTGAGATTGGAGATTTCTGATTGGAAATTAAGCGTCCCAGACACCGAGGTCGATGAGTTGCTGGTGCGGTATGGTCGGCCAACCTTTGTTGGCGGCGGGTGAGGCGGGTGAAGGGTGGAGTATTTTGCCGATTTTGAAATTCTTATCTGGGAAATATGCTTTGACCGTTTCCTTGAGTTGCTTCTCAGCAAAGGCTCCGACACCAATAAGAAATTCGGGCTCTAATTGCGCTATCGTTTTCGAGAGGTGGAGTCGGCAAGCTTCGTCGACTGGTGCTGATTCCGATTTGGCAAGTTTGTCGGGCGTGATATTGCGGCCGGTTTCACCCATCCAAACGAGCGGGCAAAAGTTGCTGACGAAGTGGTCGGCAAAAAAGTCTTCAGCTTGCGGATAGCGCTCGGCGAAGAACCCCCAGAGGCGGCGCCCGCTGACTTCTGATCGCTGGCAGGAAAAGCCCTCTATTGGGCGTTTAGGGTGTTCGTTAGCCGGTTTATCCACGGCTGTCTCGATCTTCATCCAGTCGCGCACGGCAGGGATTTCACCAAAGGGAATACCGACCTGAGCCATTCCCCATGGGCCAGGGTTCATGCCCAGGAATAGCACGCGCTTTTTACCAGAACCAAAGCGACGGAGGTATTGCTGGTGCGGCGTCCAAGCGTATTCCAGCGGGTTGTAGGTGTGGCTGACTGGGTCAGAAAACAGCAGAGGAGCCAATGCCCTAATTAGTTCCTGTGCTGCCGCTTCCAACTCTGTTTCCATACGGGGGTTATGGGCTTTGCTTCATTCGAACGCAATAGAAATTGAGAGGTGAAGAAAGATTGGTTCATTCAATGAAGGAAGCTCAAAAAATGGCAGAGGAGCAGAATTTCTAACGCACTTTCCAGCGTCGCTTGACAAGTTATGCTGCACAGCGAATGTGGCGAGATGCAAGATCCACGAATTGATAAATTAGCCCAGCAATTAGTCCAGTTTTCCACTAACCTTCAGAAGGGGGAGAAGGTCCTCATCGATGTGGCAGAAGTGCCAGATGAGATTGGAATAGCGCTCATCCGCGAAGCTCGGAAGGCTGGAGCCTTGCCATTTCTCAAGGTCAATCATGCGAAGTTGAATCGCGAGATGCTGATGGCAGCGTCGGATGAGCAATATGAAGCGATTGCCCAGCACCAACTCAATGAGATGAAGGACATGGATGCCTACATCGCGCTGCGTGGTTCGCAAAACATCACCGAACTTAGCGATGTCCCAGCTAAGAGTATGGAACTCTCGATGAAGCATCTGCGCCCAGTGATGGACTATAGAGTGAAGGAGACCAAGTGGTGCGTCCTTCGTTGGCCAACTCCATCGATGGCTCAGCAGGCGGGTATGAGCACTCAGGCATTCGAGGATTTTTACTTTGATGTTTGCCTGCAGGATTATGCAGCGATGTTAGAAAATTCTCAGGCGCTGGTCGAGTTGATGAACGCTACTGACCAAGTGCACATCGTTGGTAATGGTACAGATCTAACATTTTCTATCAAAGATATTCCAGCGGTAGAATGCTGCGGCAACTACAACATCCCAGACGGCGAGGTCTTCACTGCGCCAGTGCGCGATAGCGTGAATGGAGTGCTCGCGTACAACGCTCCTACGATCTACCGAGGGATTGCTTTCGATAACATCACCCTCGAGTTCAAGGACGGCAAAGTGGTAAAGGCTGACGCCGGCTCCAAGACTGATGATCTTAATAAAATCCTCGATTCTGATGACGGCGCTCGCTTCATCGGCGAGTTCGCTCTGGGCTTCAACCCAGTAATCAAGGAGCCAATGCGCGACATTCTTTTCGATGAGAAGATAGCCGGTTCGTTCCACTTCACTCCTGGGCAGGCGTACGACGAGGCGGATAATGGCAATCGCTCACAGGTGCATTGGGACATGGTGTGCATCCAGCGCGAGGAGTGGGGCGGCGGAGAAATCTACTTCGACGGCAAACTCATCCGCAAAGACGGAATTTTCCTCCCAGAAAACCTTCAGAAGCTAAACTTCTAAAAGCGGGCTCACTCAATTTAAAAAAGGCTTCGACAGCCGAGTGCTGTTTGAGCTTTTTTTGTGTAGAAAGGACGAAAATTCATGTAATTTAGTTTCACTATATGGTTTAAACACTAAGCTAGTGGGGTGACTTCCTTTTCTATGGATGTAGCCTTTTCGCCTTAGCTATTCTCATATTTGGGAATAGTTATAAGCGGTTCTCAAATATGGGAATCGCTAACGATCGGAAAGAGGGAGTGCGTCGGCCCGTGTTTGAACCTGTATTGGGATGACAAGAGTGGTGTAAAGCCCGTAGACGCTGAGCGCTGCTGCCAGAGTGTAGCCGATTTTCTGTCTGATCTTGTAGGAGTTTTTACTAGTCCACACATAGATTGTGAAAGCGAGGGTGACAGCGATTCAAAACGTGCCGAAGTAGACGGTGGTGGCAGAGAGTTTAGGGGAGTTTGACCAATGGAAAACGATTTCACCACCGAACCCAACTGAAGTCATCATGATATAATTCCAGCAGAGTCGG
>NZ_JBDOPO010000072.1:0-12739 GCF_039830215.1 Rubritalea sp.
CCCTTGAATGATGAATTCTTGGCGGTTATTTTCGATAACGAGTTCTCCTTCGGCAACCGGGAAGCTAAGTTCTAATTTACTCGTGCCCTCTCGATCGATGCGCCACAGCACATTATCAAAATATTCTTTCTCAGCTGGGATGCGAATTTTCTTTGTGAACTCTTTGCCGTTAGTGGTGTCGCGGAGTTTTATAGTGGTGTTGATATCACGTTTGAGCGATGAGCGAAGCGAGAATGGAATCTGGACTGGCTCACCGATAATACCATAGGTGGGAGCTGTGATGTCGAGTATTTCAATGTCGGGTAAACGTTCCTTACTTCCCACAGGAATGGTAAAAAGTGGGACGTTCTTGAGCAGCATTTTTTGCGCAGCACCAATGGGTGGAATGCCAGTATTCCAGTCACCATCACTGAGTAATACGATGGCTCTGAGGTTGTCGTGCTGCTCTAGCAGCTTTTCTATGGGGGCGTTTATGTTTGTGCCAGTGAGAGTGGCGACCTGAGCCTCGCTATCAATAGTTGGCTCGGAAAACGGTTGTGAGAAAACTGAGATTTGTCCATTTTTTTCTAGCTTCTGCCAGACGTCTAACTCGAGAGCCGAGTCAATGAAAGCTCGCCTGCTTATGACTGAATTTGGTCTATCAGGTAGTTGGGCGTCGAGAGTTTCTCCTGAACCAGAAGCATCCCATAGGATGGCTATTTCAGGTTCATTTTCGGGAGTGATGATGGTTTTCCATTCTGGCCCCCACAGCATGAGAACGACTAGAAATGTGATGAGAAAGCGGAGGGCTTCTATCGCTCCTGTACGTTTTGGCCGAGCCGAGCGTCTGGTCGCTAGTAAACAGAGATTTCCTACTACAATGAGTGCGACACAACCCACGATAAAGAAGGTGAGTGAGGGGGCAAAATGGAGGTTCTGTATCTGGAAATGCACTAGAGGGTGGTGTCTGTTTTCTTACGTTTCTGAACTAGGCAGAGTATGGCTTCAACTATCAACAAGAGAAGAACGACAACGAGGAAGATTTGCCATAATTGTTGGGCAAAAGCGGAAGATTTCTCAGTTTCTTCTTCGAATAAAGAATACGACACATCTGATAAAGCCAAGTCTAGTTCCTCTTTGCTTAGCTCAGTTGCTAAGTCTGCATTAGCGGGCCGATTCACAGCTATGGTGCGTTCGCCAAATGCATAAACTCCTGTCTCGTATTCGGTGTTGAGGGGAGTGGAAAGAGTTGCTTTGTCTAGCCGCTGTCGTTTGGCCGAATCAACCGCAATTTCAGCAGGCAGTTGTCCAAGAATGGCTGAGTAGCCCGAACCAAAACGTTTGTTACCTTTGAGTAATAGTCGTTGAGTGAGGGGCAGAATGACGTCTGCATCACCTAAATTTGACCAAGTATAGTCTGGTAATGTGGCTATAAAGTAGGCGGCCCCGCGCCCGTGAAGTGCACGTGTCAGGAATGGGCTATCGTTGCTCCATCTGGCTAGACTAGTCCCTTTGGTAAGGATTTCTCTGCGCTTTATTGCCTTAAGTTTAACTACAGGAATGGGTGTGCCGTCTTCACCATTACGTAATGGACCGTCACTGCGATCCCAGTCCTGTACGATAAAATATTTCCCAGTAGAAGCTTTATTCAATAGCCCCCATTGGGTGTTGAGAAAGGACTGATCTTCCGTACTTGACGGTGGGTAAAAAGCAATGATTCCCCCTTTGTTGATAAACTCTAGTAGTGGAGCTTGCTCCTTTTGGTTAGGAAGAGGCGCATGCCAGAGAACTAGTGAGAGCGTTTCCCATGGAATTCTTTCGTGAGGTAGGTAAGTCTTGGCTTGCTGGCTGGCATAACCAGGTGGAGCAGAAGCTAGACTTAGGTAGTACTGAACTTCAGATTTTGCTGTGACGATGGCAGTATGCACTGGTAGTTCAGGCCCGTAGGAAAAGTAGGCGGTGTTGTCTCTAGAGTTCGTGTCTGCTGGTAACTGGATATAACCAAATCCCGACTTTCCAGAGAGAGGTAAGCGCTTGCTGAGCTTCAGTACATCACCAGAAATTGTCACGTTATCAGTACTCTGAGTTCCGTTCAGTGAGAGCGTGAGTGGGATTTCTTGCTGGCTTGTTTCTGCTGATTGGCTAATATCGAGCTCTAATAATAGGTCTTCATCGATGCGTTGTGCATCGACTAGTCGAATACTGCGATTACCGTTAGCGACAGAATTGAGCGAAAGGACGCGAAGTCTTGCTTGGCTAGAAAGGTTATTGAGGCCTAGGCGAATACTGCTCCATTTACCACTTTGTGGCTGCCAGTCAGTTTGCTGCATATCTGACGCAACCCAGATTTCAGTTCTACCCGTGTTATTTTTTAGGATGTACTGGACTGCGGTATCCAGTAGAGCTGGAATATTGGCTACAGTGTCGGTGGCTTTAGTTTGCGAAATTTTATTGAGGGTCGAAGGACTCGCTATGGGAATAGGGGCGCCTGAAGCACTATCTATGAGTACTAGCTTTGTGCCCCCTAATTCAGAAATGGAGTCTTGCACTATCTGAATAGCCCGTTCGCGTTTGGTGGTAGCACTTTCAAGTGAGCTTTGCTCCATCGATGCTGAGCGGTCGAGCACTAGAATTACGGTATCTAGTTTCCTTTCACCCCAACTGAGGAAGCCACTTGTTGCCAGTGGACGGGCAACGGCTATGATAAGTGCTGCGATAGCGAGCGCCCGGCAGGTCAGAATGATGATGTGCTTGAGTTTTTTCTTGCCGCGTGACTCACGACTCGCCTTGAGGAGGAAATCCATGGCTGCCCATTTGAGTACTCGATGGCGCCTCCGGTTGAGTAAGTGAATGAGCAAAGGTATTCCTAAAGCTAGCAGCCACCAAAAAAAGGCGTAGGACGATAGAAATGGGAAACTCAAGTTGTGTAGTTAGTGAATTTTAGCGGGAACCTTTTTTAGGTAAGCGATCAAGCAAGAAGGTAGACAGCACACTCTCATAGCTCTCAGTGGTTCTAACCAGTCTGTAGTCGGCGTTAGCGTCGAGGCACCGGCGCTTGGTGTCGACTAGGAACTCTTGGACAACCTGCCTATACTCATCAGCAATTAGTGAGGGTTCTGCTACGATTGCAGATCCATCTTCAAGGTCCACAAAGCGATGAGGGCGCTCGAAGTCGAAATCAATTTCTTGAGGATCCATTAGGTGAAAGACAACAACGTCGTGCTTTCGGTAGCGCAAGTGTTGTAAGGCATCTGAGAAGGCTTCGGGATCACAAAATAAATCAGATAGGATAACTATAAGTCCACGCCTTTGGACTTTCTCAGCTATCGCGTGCAGTCCCTCGATCAAGCCCGTTTCACCTTTCGGTGTGACATCCGAGAGCGTCTTGAAAATGCTTTGAAGGTGAGAGGCGCGTCGACGTGGTGGAATTTCTATATCTAACTTCTTTGAAATACAGCTCAGTCCTGCAGCGTCCCCTTGGTCAACTGCTAGGTAACTTAAGGTCGATGCTATTTGTCTGGCGAATTCGATCTTAGGTATCCCTCTGTCAGCAAAGTCCATGGAACCACTGCAGTCGACAATCATGTTAGCTAACAGGTTGGTGTCAGCTTCAAATTCTTTAATATAGTATCGGTCTGAGCGAGCGTAGGCCTTCCAGTCTAATCGGCGCGTGTCATCTCCCTGGACATATTTTCTGTATTCGGCGAACTCGACTGAAGACCCTCTATTTGGGGATCTATGGCGACCAGTAACATTACCGAGCATTGGTTGCCGGCTTTCTATAGGAATGGCTCCGAGGCGTCCTAGGACGGCTGGATCGAGGAAGGAATAATTCACAGAGACTTAAATTGTGTTGAGTCTGTGAGCAGGCTTTTTATTGCTCTTCGTGCATTTCAGCCACGAGACGTTCGACTACTTTGTTTGCAGTCATTCCTTGGGATTCAGCTGCAAAGTTTGTTAAGACTCGATGGCCGAGTACCGGCATTGCAACCGCCTCAATATCTTCAAGTCTAGCCATGTAAGATCCGTGAAGGGCCGCGCGAGACTTGGCGCCAAGAATAAGGTACTGAACAGCACGTGGGCCAGCTCCCCAACCGACATATTCTTTCACCCATTCTGGTGACGAATCTAGTCCAGGGCGGGTCTTACGGACGATGTCGACAGCGTAGTCGTAGATATGGTCAGGCACAGGCATGCGCCTCACTAGTTCCTGGTATGCGATAACTTGCTCACCGGTAAGTACGGTATCCAGTTTTTTCTTGATACCCCCCGTGGTCTCACGTGCGATACGGCGTTCTTCATCTTCGCTTGGGTAATCAACATCGATGAGGAACATGAAACGGTCTAACTGTGCTTCAGGTAGAGGGTAAGTACCTTCTTGCTCGACAGGGTTCTGAGTAGCGAGGACAAAAAATGGTTGATCTAACGGGTAACTATGGCCGAGAGCTGTGACACGGCGTTCTTGCATGGCCTCTAACATTGCGGCCTGGGTTTTGGCTGGAGCACGGTTGATCTCGTCGGCGAGGAGGAGATTCGCAAAAATAGGCCCCTTGATAAACTGGAATTCGCGTTTTCCGCTTTCGGTTTCTTGAATAATATCCGTACCTGTAATATCGGAAGGCATGAGGTCAGGAGTGAATTGAATACGGCTGAATTTTAGCTCCAAGCATTCAGCGACTGATGATACTAAGAGGGTTTTCGCTAAACCTGGCACCCCCATCAAAAGTGCATGGCCTCGTGCAAAGAGTGCGATAGCCAATTCTTCAACAACAGTTTCTTGGCCAATGATTACTTTGGATAATTCTTGTTTTAAGCTTCGGTAAGTTTGACCTAACTTGTCAATCGCGGCGACGTCGTCGGGTGGCAGTTGGTTAGAGTCAGTTGTTACAGAGGCAGAAATTTGACTTTTCATGCTGATTCGTTGGAGTTGAGTTTTATAAAAAACAATGGCGATGGTTTGACGAGTCGAGCCAACGCAGAAATACGAGATCGAGCAATGACCTCTTGGAGTAGTTTATAGATCTTGTGGATCGATGCCTCTGAGTTCGAAAATGCGTTGAATGGTTGACTCGATAAGATTGTTAGGACAGGAGGCTCCAGCAGTAATTCCGACGATCACGTGCTTACTCGTATCGAGTAAGTTGGTGTATTCAGTGGTTACTTCAGATTTGTGCTCTAGATCAAAATGGACAATTTCTTTTAGTGAGGTGAGTCGGTCTGAGTTTTGGATAAAGAAAGTGGGGAGTTCATCTTGGCCGATTTCCACTAAATGTGTGGTGTTTGAGCTATTGTAACCACCAACGACGAGAAGGACGTCCATGTGGCTTTTGAGCATCTCAAATAGCGCGTCTTGGCGTTCTTGGGTAGCGCCACAGATGGTGTCAAAGAATTGGAAGTTTTCAGTTTTTCCATCACGTTCGGTGATAGCACGGCAAACGCGCTTCTGAATTTCTTCAGTCTCGCTTTTCAGCATGGTTGTTTGGTTTGCTACACCGACTTTGATGAGATGGCGCTCTGGGTCAAAACCTTTGGAGACCGCGTGGCTGAAGCGTTTCATTAGGTCTTCAGAGCTAATTCTGCCGCTGAGGTAGGCGCAAAGGTAATCGGTGTCTTCTAAGGTAAGGATGACGATGTAATGTCCATCTTTAGCATCGCCAAGTGCGCGGGAGGCCGTGGCTCTTGTTTCTTCGTGGCCGGCTTTACCGTGAATGATCGAGGTGTAGCCTTGTTTCGCGTAATTGCGGACGCGCCGCCACACTTTCATGACGTCACCACAGGTTGTATCAACGATTGCAGCACCGCGCTCTTCAATCTTCTTAATGTAGCTCGTAGGAGCACCAAATGCCGGAACTATGACGACGTCATCATCAGTGAGCTGGTCATATTGCTCGTTCATTTGTTTCCAGGGGAGGGAAACAATATTCATGTCTTCGAGCTGTCGGTTAACCTCTTGGTTGTGAATGATCTCACCTATGAGGTAGATATTATTGTTTTCGAAAACCTTTCTAGCGGCATAGGCTAGATCGATAGCGCGCTCGACTCCGTAGCAAAAGCCAAACTGACGAGCAAGTTTGATCGTAGTGTGGCCCACTGTGAGCGAGCCTTCATTCGCCCGAATTTTCTCAACAATAGAGGACTCGTAGTGGCGCTGCACTTCGGCCTGGACTTTTTCCATGACATCGGGGCGTCTAACATTGATACGCTTGCGTTTCTTAGGTGTGGCGTCGCTCATAAATTTATGGGTAGAGAATTGCGTGAAATGATCTGAGATGCACGTGTTATTTCTCTGATTTTGTTGAAAAGGGGAGTGAGAGTAGTAGAAAAAAGGCTAAACAGAGAATTTCTAGGAAGAGAATGTATCCTGGCCAGACAGGTAGATAGTCCAGTAGACTCGCTGTGCTGGGCTTGTGGTGTAAGTAACCGTAATTTGTTCCAAGCGAGAAATTCACTGTCAGAGCAAGAATGAGGTAAATCTGGGTCATGCCAAAGACGTACCAATGAGCCTTTACCCTAGGCCGCCATGCCATAGCCAGCGGCAAAAAGAGGGCTGTGATGACCACAAATCCATGGTTCCAAAAAAAGGCAATAAACTCTGGGTTTGGAAAGCTGTGTTGAATGTCGGGCGTGAGGAGTCCTTGTAGCGTAGCAGCAAGTCCCCAAAAATAGGTGATCTCAGCTAGTTTCTGGGACTTTGTGAATAAGGCTGTGCCGCCGAAGATTGCTGCAAGATCACAGAGGTGAAGAGGTAGAGTTGTTTCTAGATCTAACTGATAGGAGAAAATTGATGCCAGAGCAATGTGCAGTGGATAGCTAAGCAGAGTGCATGTGGCTAATCCGTAGCGAATGGTTTTTTGGAGTCTACTGTGCCTACGGTAAAGAACAATGAGTATTGAAGCTGCACTAAGAATCGTTACAAACGATAATAGGTGTGGTGCTCCAAATAATTCAAAATTGTGCATCGTGTTAGGAGCGGCCACCTAGTCAAAAGATTAAAGACTAGGTAGTATTGTCATGCGCTAGGTGTTACTCTACATGAGTATCTGGAGTTTTGCTAGCGTACTTTTTGGTTCCCCATTTCTCAGTAAGTGTCTGGACCACGTAAAAGAGCATTGGAACCACGGCCATGCCGAGGATGGTAGCCGCAAGCATTCCACCTAGAACTGCTGTTCCTAGAATTTGGCGGGATTCAGCACCTGCACCGGATGCTATAACTAGTGGAATTACTCCAAGAACGAAGGAAAGTGCTGTCATAAGCACGGCACGGAAACGAAGCTTCACTGCTGCGTGAGCGGCATCGAAAATACTGAGTCCTGACTTTCGTTGTTCACTGGCGAATTCGGTGAGGAGGATGGCTGTTTTAGCTGAAAGGCCAATCAAAAGAACGATGCCGACCTGAGTGTAGACATTGTTGTCCATACCTCGCAGCATCACTGCTGCAACGAGACCTAGCAGAGCGACTGGAACAGCCATGCACACAGAAATAGGCAGAGTCCAGCTTTCATACTGGGCTGCTAGAACTAGATAAACCATGAGGATGGAGAACCCGAAGATGGCCATCATACCTCCGGATGCTTGCTTTTCTTGATAAGAAAGGTCGGTCCAGCTGTAACCCATGCTTGGTGGGAGTTGGTTGTCAGACATTTCTTCCATGATCGACATTGCTTGACCTGAGCTAAACCCGGGTGATGGATTTGCCATGATCTTCACAGATGGATACATGTTGAAGCGGGTAATAGTCTGAGGTCCTAGAATTTCCTTCAAGGAGCAAACCGCTCCGAGAGGTATCATCTGGCCTTCTGAGCCTCGCACATTGAGGCGCATTATGGCTTCTGGGTCTGCGCGGAATGGTCCGTCAGCCTGAGCTGTAACTCGGAAGACTCGTCCAAATTTGGTGAAGTCGTTGACATATGATGAGCCCAAGTAAATTTGTAATGTCTGAAAGACTGCAGTCATCGATGTTCCTGTGCGTTTAACGGCTTCTCGGTCTATATCGATGTATATCTGAGGGACCGATGCTCGGAAGGTTGATCGTGCTTGTGTCAGTCCTTGCTGAGAATTTGCTGTTTGAGTAATTTGGCTAGCAACTGACTGAAGTTGCTCTAGTCCGGAACCAGCTTTATCTTGCAGCATGTAGGTTAGTCCACCTGATACACCAACGCCCGGAAGTGAAGGCATTGGGAAGGCAAAGGCTGATCCATCACGCACAGCACTAAGCTTTTTATTGATTTTTAGGAGGATATCTCTTTGGTGAAGTCCTGGTTCATTGCGGTCATCCCAATGGTCAAATGTGATTAGGAAGAACGCGGTGTTAGATGCTACGGCACCGTCGACTATCGAGTAGCCGTTGACCGCTAGTGTGTTCTCAACACCATCTACGGATGAGACAATCTTGTCTACTTGCTCAAGCACCGCTTGCGTGCGCTCGGCTGAGGCTCCGTCAGGTAGCTGGAGGTTTAGCATCGCCCAACCTTCGTCTTCTTGGGGCACGAAGCCACTTGGTAGTTGTCCTAGTCCCATGACCGCTAAGGTCGTCATCCCAGCAAACAGTATCAAGCCAAGAGCTACGAGGCGAAGTGCCTTTTTGACGATAGAAACATAGCCTTTGTTCGCTTTATCTAGAGTTGTGTTGAAGAGTTTAAAGAAGCCTTTTGGCTCACTTGGGGCTTGTTTAAGCAGGATTCCACAAAGGGCGGGGCTGAGGGTCAGCGCACAAATCGAGCTGAATACCGTTGCAACCGAGATAGTGACGGCAAACTGTTTGAACATCGTGCCGGTGATGCCTCCCATCATTGTCATTGGTATGAACACTGAGAGTAGTACTAGAGTGGTAGCGACAACTGGTCCTGCCACTTCTTTCATCGCGGCTGTTGCGGCTGCCCGACCCTTGAGACCCTTGGAAAGGTGAACAAAGGTGTTCTCAACCACGATGATAGCATCGTCAACCACGATGCCAATCACAAGAACTAGACCAAACAAAGTCAACTGGTTGAGCGAATAGCCAAGCAGGTTGAGAACGAAAAATGTACCCACCAATGAAACTGGAATAGTGACTGCTGGGACCAACGTAGCTCTGAAGTTTTGAAGGAATATGTAGACTGTTAGCACAACCAGAATTAGTGTGGCTATAAGAGTCATGATAACTTCTTTGACTGAGGCTGTGATGACGTCAGTCGAGTCATAGACAGTAAGGTAGTCTACGTCTTTCGGAAAGGAGGCTTTGAGTTCTTCTAGCTTTGCGCGAACTCCGGCGGCCACGTCCATCACGTTAGAGCCTGGAATCTGGAAAATGGCGAGAGTGGCAGCGGCGTCACCATTGATCTGTGAGGAAAAGTTGTAGGTGTCAGCTCCTAGCTCGATTCGTGCAATGTCACCTAGTCTTATGGGGCTGCCATTATCGCCAGTTGCAACGACGATATTTTCAAACTCCTCAACCTCAGTTAGACGCCCGAGAGTGCTCAGAACGAACTCAGAGGCTGTGCCGTCGGGAGCAGGAGCGCCGCCGACTTTACCGGCAGCTACCTGAATGTTTTGTTCTTTGATGGCATTGACAACATCGCTGGCCGCAAGGTTGCGGGCTCTGAGTCTGTCTGGATTGAGCCATACACGCATGCTGAATTCTCCTGAACCGTAGACGACTACGTCGCCGACACCTGGTACGCGGGCAATCTCATCACGGATACGTAAGTTGGCGTAGTTACTCAAAAATGCATCATCGTAGGTGCCACCTGGAGATGTGATCCCTGCATAAAGGACGGAGTCGGTAGATTTCTTTTTTACCGTAACACCCGTTCGTTTCACTTCTTCTGGGAGACGTGATTGCGCGATGGAGACTCGGTTTTGTACCAGAACGTTGGCTACGTCGAGATCTGCGCCAGGCTCGAAAGTGACGGTGAGATTCATGCTGCCGTCGTTGGCACACACGCTCGACATGTAGATCATGCCTTCCACACCATTCACTTCTTTCTCAATGGTGGCAGCTACGGTGTCGGAGACGGTAGCGGCATTGGCTCCTGGGTAGTTGGCCGATACGGTAATGGTCGGTGGTGCTAAGTCTGGGTAGCGTGCGACCGGTAGGTCAACGAGAGCCACCAGTCCTAGCACAACGATAACGATCGAGATAACCGACGCAAAAATCGGGCGATCGATGAAAAATTTACTAAACATAGTCAGTGGTCGATAGAGATGATCTAAGACTGCTTAGATTCTTCGTGTTTAGCTTTCAGCTCTGCGGGTTGTTCGACTGCAGAGGTTCCAGTGGATGAGCTCATTTCAGGAGTGACAATGGCTCCTTCTCTGACGCGCTGAAGACCGCTGATGATCACGGAGTCATCTTTTGTTAGGCCTTTAGTGATGATCGTGTCACGAACAGGTACAGCATTTTCATCAACTTGCTTACGCAGAACTGTGTCACCAGTCACTACGCCTCGTCGGTGAACCTTATTTTTAGTATCAACAACCCAGACAAAACTACCACCGATGTCTTTCATGATACTCACAGCTGGAACCATGATTGCATCCTTGTAGTTTTTTGGGTAGCCGACTCGAGCAAAAAGACCCGAAGAGAGCATGCCCTCAGCATTCGGAAATACTGCTCGAACCTGAGCGGTGCGTGTGGTTTCGTTGACCTTATTATCTATAAAGTCAATCATGCCAAGATGATCATAAATTGTGCCGTCGGCGAGTTCTAAGCGTACTTTGTTGAGTTGGTGGCTGATGTTTGAAACCTCCGAACGGCGGCGGTAGTACTCAAGCATGACGCGCTCAGGAACTTCGTAGTACGCTCTGATTGATTCCTCATCCACCACACTAGTTAGAAGCGTTGGGTCGCCATTACCTACGAGGTTGCCTGCGTCCACCATACAGCGAGCAACTCTTCCATTGATTGGCGATTTGATTGAAGTGTAGGAGAGGTCGATTTGTGCAGCTTCTAGTCTAGCTTTTGATTCAGCAACGAGTGCAACCGCATTGTCGACTTCCGCTTGGGCGGTTTCGATGTCGAGTTCGGAAACTGCGCCAGAACCAGCTTTTTTCAATCGTCCGAGTGTCGCATTAGAAATCCTAAGGGCTGCTTCGGTTTTTGCTACATCCGCTTCTGCAGCTGCAACTGAGGCAAGGTAAGGTGCTTGCTCGATTTGGAACAGATCGGAGCCTTTTGAGATGACTGAACCTTCTTCAAAGTAGCTCTTCTCTAAAATACCACGAACTCGAGCGCGAATTTCGATTTCCGAGACGCCAGCTAATGTGGCAGGGAAGTTTTTGTAGACAGTTTGGTCGTTGACGATCGGTTTCGCTACAGTCACAGGCACCGGCGGTGGTGGAGTAAATTCGTTTTTGGGGCCGCAGCCAATAAATGTGAGTGATGATGCCGCAGTGATAAGCGGAAGAATGAATCGTTTAGTGATCATGGTTGTGACGCGAGAGAGTGTTCAAAATGAAATTATTTGGGGGCGGTTACTTCGGGCATGACTGTGCCACCACCCAGAGATTTGAATAAAGATACATATGCTGCAGAAAGGGCTCCTTTACTTGTAGCTGCGGTGTCTTGACTATTGAAGATTGTGCGCTCGGCATCGAGTACGTTTTGGAAGTCGACTAGTCCTTCTTTATAGTTGGTTTTGACCAAGTCTACCGTCTTAGTAGACGAGATAACTGCATCATTGAGAGCTGTGAGTCGATCGCGTTCGTAGAACGCAGACGATAGGCTAGTTTCCACATCTTCTACTCCGTGAAGTACTGCTTGTTCGTACGCATAGAGAGCCTGCTTAGTACGAGATTCTTCGATCCGGACCTGTGAACGAATGCGGCCAGCACTAAACACGTTCCACTTGAAGGTAGGGCCAAAATTATAGCCTGTAGATGCCCCATCAAATAGGTTTGATGTGTTTGCCGAGGTGAAGGTGAAGTCTCCTGCCAGTGTGAATCTGGGGTAAAGGTCTGCTTCGGCAATGCCAATGCGTGATGTTTGGGCTGCTAACTCGCGCTCAGCACGGCGTATATCTGGGCGAGATCTCAATAAGTTGGTCGGGAGTCCAATGCCAGTTTTGCGAGACGGTATTGGTATGCCTTGGGTGTTTTTTACAAGCGATTCACATGAGCCTGCGTATTGACCTAACAGTGATGAAAGACGATTCAGAGATTTAGCTCTCTGAGCACGTAGCTGGGGGACGAATGCTTTAGAGTTTGCTAGGTTAGTTTCAGCCTGACTGACATCGAGTTCAGGTGATAGACCGGCTTTGAACCTCTCACGTGTGAGTTCTACGGACTTTTGTTGGTTCTTGATGTTGTTTCTAGCCTGGCGGATACGCTCTTCATAGGTCCTGACTTCGAGGTAACTGTAGGCGACTTCAGCATAAAGGGTGACTAGTGTGTCACGATACGCTTCCTCGATTGCTTCGGCTGTGGCGTCTGAGGATTCGATGGCTCGTCTCACACCACCAAAAAAGTCTAGCTCCCAACTAGCTGAAGCACCTGTAGACCAATTCTTATAATTCTGGCCGCCAATGCCCGATAAGGGTGTCGAATTCTCACTTTGACTAGCACTGTTATATGTGCCACCAACGTCCACGATAGGAGCTATTGCACTACGAGATATTGTTCTGCCTTCTTGAGCCTCTATCACTCGTTCGAGAGCTATCTTGACATCAGGATTTGCTTGAGAAGCAAGATCAATCAGTTTGTTTAGAGTGGGGTCATTAAATTTTGTCCACCAACTTTGTAGTGCTGAGGAGTGAGAGCGCAGATCGCTAGCGAGAGATTGATG
>NZ_JBDOPO010000248.1:0-11921 GCF_039830215.1 Rubritalea sp.
TACGACTGGTCGTTCGTCGCCAAATTGCTTGTACCAACGTTCTGCATTACTCTTAATATCACCAGTGCCTATCGAAATATACACCTCTCCATCATTATTGAATTTACAGTTAAACTCACGAAATTTTGTACTCGGCACTCTGCGCCAATCCTTGGGCATCACTACAGCAAGATTACTCTCATCATCGTAGCTAGTGAGTTTGCGGCTCTCGGTGACCTCTAAAGGTTTAGTACTCTCATCACAGCTGGTGAGAGCGATCATTGGGACGAGTCCCAGGGCTAACTTGCGTAAGTTCATGACTGTTGTGGCGATAGCGTTGCGCGCTTAAAGATGCAAGGGTAATCGAATCCGTGAGATGGAACGATTCTTAGGTATTCATTGATTGCATTTCCCCTACTCTGGCTCACACTACGCGCCGTGGAGCCTATTACATTTTATAATCGATATACTGATAGCATTGAAACTGAAAAAATCTACGGAGAATCCTTTCTTAAGTGGGCATACGCGAACCCACTTGGTAAAATTGCCCTCCACGCTTTCGTCAAACGCCCCTTTTTCTCAGCTTGGTATGGCCGACGGATGAACCAAACGAAGACTCAAGAAAAGATCGCGCCATTCATTAAAGACTACCACATGGATGTGGACGACTTCCTCGACGCCCCAGAGAGCTATGCCCACTTTAATGCATTCTTCTACCGTAAGCTCAAAACCAGCGCCCGACCAATCGCCGAGACTGACCTCGTTTTCCCAGCCGATGGTCGCCATCTAGGTTTTGAAAATGCCGAAGACATCGCTGGCGCATTCATTAAAGGCCAAAAATGGAATCTCCGTGCACTGATTGGTGATGACACACTTTACCAACACTTCAAGGGGGGCAGCCTCGTCCTCTCACGCCTCTGTCCGGTTGATTACCACCGCTTTCATTTCCCCTGCGCCGGCACCCCTGGAGAAACACGCATGATCAATGGACCATTGTTTTCAGTATCGCCAATCGCATTGCGCCAAAACCTTGGCTATATGTGGGAAAATAAACGCACCTGCACAGTTCTAGATACTCCAGACCTTGGCAAAGTACTCATTCTAGAAATTGGAGCGACTTGCGTGGGATCCATTCTCCAGACTTACCAGGCCAATCAAGCAATCGCGAAAGGTGACGAAAAGGGCTACTTTGCCTTCGGCGGCTCCACCACCATCACCATCTTCCAATCCGGCAAAGTCCAACTTGCCAGCGACCTGCTAGAGCACAGCGTCAATTGCCAAGAACTTTACGCCCGTATGGGGGATTCTATGGGGGTGAAGAAGTAATAAGTGAAAACCTAAACCTACTCTTGTAGAGATAGCCGCTGAAACTAAGAAATCTCACGTAAAACACTAGTACACCCCGTCAGGGCTAGTATTTTAATTTTTATCCAAGACCTAGGGCGATGTCCTAGACGCCAATACATCACAATCAAGAAGCCCTGTAAGGGCGACCAAATTCCTCCTCAAAAAAATCTAACTCAAACTTTGGACGTCACGCCCAAACTAGTCTATAGCTCTATTCATCATGACCGATTCGACCCACACAGCTCTGCAATACTGCCCAGACCTCTTCGCCTATCAGCGTAGAGTCTCCCGCGAAATCACTGTTGGAAATCTTAGATTTGGGGGGAACAATCCAGTTCGCATCCAGTCGATGATCACCTCTGACACCCGCGATACGGAAAACTGTGTGAAAGAAATTCTAGGGCTCGCTGATGCGGGTTGTGAACTTGTCCGAGTCACTGCTCAAACCAGTAAATATGCTAAGAATCTAGAGAACATCGTGCGTGAAGTACGCGCAGCTGGGTGCAATGTGCCATTCGTGGCTGACATCCATTTCAAGCCAGATGCAGCGCTTGAAGCGGCAAAGTGGGTTGAGAAAATCCGCGTCAACCCAGGTAACTACGCCGACAAAAAGAAATTTGAAATCCGCGAGTACTCAGACGATCAATACGATGACGAGCTCGAGCGAATTCGCGAGGAGTTCACCCCACTCGTCAAACTTTGTAAGGAAAAAAACCGCGCCATGCGCATCGGCACCAACCATGGCTCCCTGTCTGACCGCATCATGAATCGCTACGGAGACACTCCGCTCGGTATGGTCGAGAGCGCCCTCGAGTTTGCACGTATTGCCCGCGAAAACGATTATCACAATTTCATTTTCTCCATGAAGGCGTCCAACCCGAAGGTCATGATAGAAGCGTACCGACTCCTCGTCGCTCGCCTTTATACTCAAGGGCCAGACTGGAACTACCCGATCCACCTTGGTGTGACCGAAGCTGGTGATGGCGAAGATGGCCGCATCAAATCTGCCATTGGTATTGGCTCACTCCTCGCTGATGGTGTGGGCGACACCATCCGAGTCTCACTCACCGAAGATGCAGTCAGAGAAATCCCAGTAGCTATGGCACTGGTAGACAATGTTGCCGACTCCCACCTCCCCCACGATCCGGAGAACCAACAACAAGGGACGATTAGTTATGATCCATTTAGCTATAGTAGACGTGGCAGCAAACAAATCTCAATCAATGGACACAAACTTGGTGGTGCTAACACAGTTCGTGTTTTCACCTCGCAACAGAAGTATGATGCACTCTCACACAAGCTCGACAAGCTAGGCGATTTCCAACCAGAAATCATCATCGAGAACTCCGGAGTCGTGGAAGTTGACCCAGAAGACAATGCGTCAATAGCACAGATCAATGCCCAGCCCGAGCCGCAGCTCGTAACGATCCGAGATGGACACCCGATGGCTGTGATTCACGCGTATCGTTTGCTCGCATGCAAACTAGACGCCCACCACCCTATCCTGCTCAAGGACACCTTCCACCCATCCACGGATGCCAATAGAGATTTTCAAGACACACTTCTAACAGCATCTAGAAATATTGGTTCATTACTCTGTGATGGTATCGGTGACGGCATCATTATACAGGGAGAGCAAGCACCTGGCCAGTCACTCCGACTTTCTTACAACATCCTGCAAGCAGCAGGGACCCGCATTTTTAAGACTGACTATGTAGCATGCCCTAGTTGCGGACGCACGCTCTTCAATCTACAAGAAACCACTCAGAAAATCCGCGAAGCAACTGGCCACCTCAAGGGTGTCCGCATCGCTGTGATGGGCTGTATCGTCAATGGACCAGGAGAAATGGCTGACGCTGATTTTGGCTACGTCGGCGGTGCCCCAAACAAGATCAACCTCTACGTCAACAAGACACCTGTGAAATTCAACATCCCAGAAGGTGAGGCAGTCGAAAGACTTATCGACCTCATCAAAGAGCACGACAAGTGGATCGAAGCTCCCACTGTCACTGCTGAGGTTTAGGGTCGCTCCGGTGACTAGCTATACTGATGCAGAAAAATAAACTCAGTCGAGTCAGCCACAGTTTTACTTTTCTACCAGTGGGCGTCCATTTGAACCATCTAAGCTTCACTTACAATTTTTCACCATACACATAGACCAGCATCGTCGGTAGTTGCCGAAGGTTCCCTAAAGCTATGAATCTACTAGCACTCAGCCAAGGAGAATTTGGCCACACCATTCTACAGGATATTGCGCTGATCTGCGTGATTGGCACTCTCATAGCTGGCCTAATTCACGGCTGGTTGCGCAAGGCATCACCAAACCTACAATGGCACAAAATTGGCAATGTTAGCACTGAGGCTCTTGGATCTGCAGATATTCTAGGCTGCCTGTTAGTGTCTTTGCCTTTCTCGCTTAGCTTGATTTCCCCTTACCAAGACCCGAGTGACAACGACCTTTCTTCTATCCTACTAATTGCTAATTTTGCCATCCTCTCATTGATGGCGGGCATCGTTCTAGCAATATTCCAAAAGCGAGGGCTGCTCCCTGATGCTCTGGGCCTTCACCCAAAGCACCCTATGCAAGTTATTTCTTGGTCGATTGCGGCCTACATCTTTTTCTTTATTCTAAGTATAGCAATGTCACAACTGGGCCTAGAAGAATGGCTGAGTTCACGACTTGGCGAGCAACAAAGACAGCAAATCGTGAACGAAATGATGGCCACTCAGGAAAATCAAAAACGTCTAATTATGATTCTTGGTGCCTGTGTCATAGCACCCATTGCGGAAGAAATTGTCTTTCGCGGCTATCTCTACCCTGTAGTGAAACGCTATACTGAGCCAGTGATCGCCGCCATCTTCACTGGCGTTATTTTTGGAGCTATCCACGGTCAAATTTGGGCAGTTATCCCCCTCTCTCTCTTTGGTATTCTGCTAGCAGTTCTTTATGAAAAAAGTGGCAGTATATGGGCCTGTATTCTATGCCATGCGATGTTCAATACGATCAATGTATTCTTCATGCTCACTATGGGTGACCAACTATGAAGCTCAGCGACAGCTCTGAAGACCCGCTCATCAACCGTATCACTGACCGCCTCGTACAGCGAGACGATGTACTAGTCGGGCCGGGTGATGATTGTGCTGTTGTCACACTCCCTAGCGGTGACCTCCAATTGCTCAAGACTGATTGTGTTGTCGAAGGCGTTCACTATAACCCAGACGAAAATGCTGAACGCGTCGGCTGGAAAGCTATCGCACGCGTGGTGAGTGACATCGCTTCTATGGGAGGCACACCGCACGCATTTGTGGTCACCCTAGTACTCACACCTGACACAGCAGTCGAATGGTTAGATGCACTCTATATTGGCATGCAGAAATGCGCCGAAACCTTCCGACTCTCTATTGTTGGCGGAGAAACATCTTCATCACCTAACGGATCAGCCAACGTTATATCTGTCGCTGGTACTGGCCACGTCCATCCCAGTAGACTTGTATTGCGTTGTACAGGTAAAGTTGGCGATGCCATTTTTGTCACAGGACGACTAGGTGGATCACTATCCGGGAAGCACCTAGACTTCACTCCTAGGATTCAACCAGCCCAATGGTTAGTTAAAAACTTTAAACCAAATGCCATGATGGACCTATCCGACGGCTTGGCCAAAGATCTTCCTCGTATGGCTAATACCAGTGGAGTCAGTTACGCAGTCGACCGCTCGGCCATTCCTTGTTCAGACAATTGTACCATTACACAAGCTCTTAGCGATGGTGAAGACTACGAACTCCTTTTTACCCTCTCACCTGAATTAGTTGGCCAACTAGAGTCTGACTGGCCAACTGACTTCCCTCCACTCACGCGCATTGGTTGCATCAAGGATATATCCCACTCCCCCACTCAGCTCGAAGGTGGCTGGGAGCATTTCAGTGATTTGTAAATACCTGTGGGCTCGGATTTTCATCCGCCCCCTCATTCTTAGATTCATTTTTTAAATGAACAACTGCAGACACTCCGGAGTCAACGCATAAGTGTGAGTCCTCCTATACCGACGAGTAGTACCTGGACTGCTCAGGTATAGCAGCAACACACACTGGGCTAGCAAGAGTGTAACCGATATCTCGGAATGATACTAATGTGGTTTAACTAACACACCTAAAACCATTAACTCACAAAACCATCTGGGATAAAGCGCCAGCTTGGCCTTACTCCATCTGCCATTGAGCCTTTACAGTGGCACCGGTGTATTGAAGACCCTCAACCGTATGGTCGGCTACGAACTCCGAGGCGGTTTCAAAGGTGGCATGAACAATACTAAGTAACAGAAGTTAGCGAATATAGGAGACCATACGGCACCGCTAGAACTGGGAGAGTTATATGAGCTTGATCTTATGGTGACAGTTGGCCAACTCTCAGCTACGTGCTACTACCTAATTATCACGCACCTCATCGGCCAGGTCTAGGTACAATTGGGTCGCTTTTCCTAAAGCAAAAATAGAAAAGCGCGCCGCACTAGACCTATTGTATAATAGCTATCAGCTCAAACTAGTCATTACCACAATGGATACAGCTCTGATTAGTTAGAGGTTTTTGGGATATTATTTTAGCAGTCTCAACAACAAGAGTTGCAGTGTTCACTCCAAACGGAAGATTTTCACTTGATCGAACAGCCATCTCATTTCCCAAAGGGTCTTGCTCAATCAAATCTAGCATCATATTTACCCCACATGGTCGATCGAATGCTTAGTTTGCTGTCAATCACCCTAGGGCCAGCCACTATTTACTGGGGTATTCTCTGGCTCCAATCCAGAATCTAGAGACAATAGAGTTGCTCCCTATCAAATCGATCCCCTCGTCCTCCAGGTTGGAGCCTCCAGCTCCGTGTCAATGAACTTGAGGAAAAAACAATCAGGCTATGTCATGATCCTAGTCGCATCAGGTGTCATCGCTGGCTTCCTCCACTTCATTGTACTTCGGCTCACAGCTTCCGTCCAGTAGTGCGCTACAGGCTCGGTTATTGTTGCTATCATCCTGCTCTGCCGACGCATGCCCACCTACGCTGACTACAAGCTAGGCCTCATGGGAGAGCAATAGATTGGAGCAAGCCTCAACACCCTCTCCCATGGGACCGTGCAGGTCTACCACGACTATCAGGTCAAGGATCACGGTAGCGAACCATGGGACATTGACCACATAGTAGTCACAGCCGAAGGCATCTTTCTCTTAGAAACCAAAGCCCGCAGGAAACTCAAACAAAAGAACAAAGATGGCCAAGACGGTTACCGAGTAAAATAGGACAGCAAAATGCTACACTTCCCATTTGGATCCGACCACTACGGCTTGAAACAAGCCAAACGTAATTCTGAATGACTTAGTAAACAACTCAGTAGCGCCGTTGGTGAACACGCCCAAGTCAAGCCTCTACTCACCCTCCCTCGATGGATGGTAGACCGTAAGGTACGAGGTGAAGTGGTCTTACTCAACGAGGAGGAACTCCTTGGCTACTGCAAGAGACCCAAGCAACTGGCCAGCACCACACTGCAGAAACGAACTAACCACCAGCTAGACTAACACTGCTTCGTTGACCTGAATAAATAGACTCAAAAGGGCTGCGTCCCCCCCCAAATGTCCCATACCATCCTTCATATTCTTGCATGTAGATTACAGCTCATGGTCGTGTCGACCATGCTTAATCCCCAACTAGCAAGAATACCCATGAATACAGAACTCACTGAAATCGCCTTTATTCTCGATCGCTCCAGCTCCATGCTGCCACTCACCGAAGCTGCAATCACAGGATTCAACTCCTTCCTCGATGACCAACTTGATACTCCCGGTGAAGCGCTCCTAAGCCTCGTGCTATTCGACGACGAATACACCCTACACGCCAACCGCGCTCCGCTTACCGAAGTCAGAAGACTCGATACCCAGAGCTACATCCCGCGTGGCACCACCTCCCTGCTAGATGCCATAGGACGCACCATCGAAACGATCGAGGCAGAGCTATCCAGCACCCCTGAAAACGAACGACCAGCATCCGTAACCATCGCCATCTACACCGATGGCTATGAGAACACATCGACCGATTACTCCGCCGCCCGCATCCGCCAGATGATCAAACACCAGACCGAGCAACACAACTGGCAGTTCCTCTACCTCGCCGCCAACGAAGACGCCATAGACACAGCAGCCCAATACGGCATTGATAAGAGCAGCGCAGCTCGAGTTTTTTTCAGCAAAAATGGCATGCAAACCAGCACCCAAAGCATCTCCCGCAAAATCAAAGCATCTAGAGCCAGATTCAGTCAGGTCTGGACTGATCAAGAACTCATCAAAGACGCAGATGCAAATCTCTCCGATATCGTAGAGCAGGAATCTAACTGACTTTCCCACTGGAGAACAAGCCTTTCAGCACAAGTCCTACAACAATGTGCCGAGAGGCTTCAAACCATTTTCAAGAGCTAACTATTTCCCCAAATGCCAATTTCTTCAATCTCACAATTCCATGGATGCCTATCAGGGCTAGCAGGGAACTTCCTGCCACCCACCATTCGAACAAAAGCTAAAATAGACACTTAACTAACACTCTCAAAAAGACCTATAACACAGCAACTAGCACCCAGTGACTTTCACCTTGATACTATCCACCTAAATGAGTACCGTCATGCCCCTTACTATCAGCTGCCTGCTCTCCTATTACTCACCAATGCTTCTCCAAAATCCTAACCGTTTTATTAAGGTTAGCACACACTCTGCCATCCAGTCATACTTTACACTTATTGCTGTCGTTTTTCTTATTGGAGTTTCGACTCAAATAGAAGCGGCTAACCTGCAAACCATCGAAGGCTGTAAACTAGTGGACGCCAACTGGTCAGATGGAGATAGTTTCCCTATAGTTACTCCTAATCATAAAAAGTTTACAGTCCGTCTCTATGGGGCCGACGCCTTGGAGTCTACTATCACTAACACCACTGATGCTCGTCGCTTAAGAGCTCAGAGGAGATACTTTGGCATTACTAAAGCTAACGGTTCATCGCAAGCTTCTATCCAACTATCGAAGCAACTCGGTGACGACGCTACCAAACTAAGAAAACAACTCTTAGCAAAGCCTTTCACCGTCTACACAGCCCTTGCTGACGCTCGAGGTGACCGTAGATACAAACGCTACTATGCATTTATCACACTCAATGACGGACGAGACCTCGCCAGTGTTTTAGTTGAGAAGGGATTAGCCAGAGCCTACGGAGTGTACAGACGGACATGGGACAACCGCGACGCGAAGACTTACGAAGCTTCGCTCAAAGATTTAGAGATGCTCGCTGCCAAAAAGGAACGAGGCATATGGGCTCACACAGATTGGGACGACTTCATCTCGGCTAGAGAGAGTCAACGAGAGGAAGACCGGCTAGTTTCAATGGCCTTAGATTCTAACAAGGTCATCACCCAAAGCATCAGCATCAATACATCTTCAAGAGACGAGCTCATGCAGCTCTCAGGTATTGGTGAAACCACAGCAAACGCGATTATCGAAGGCCGCCCATTTAAGCAAATTACGGACATCACTAAAGTACGCGGCATTGGCCCAAAGACACTAGAAAAGCTCAAACCCTTTATAACCCTCTAGAACTAACATGCAAACGCATGAACGTACTGGAACAACTAACTGCTATCTACAACGTGGAGATAGTTGGTCACACTGAGCCTCCCCAAAATCCTAGGCCTGGGGACTCCTAATGCATAAACATGAACCAAGGACAAACCATGAAAGGTAAACGCAGACGACACAGCGAGGAGTTCAAACATAAAGTTCACCAATACTCTACCGAAAGCTCAAAGAGCAGCACGCATATCTGCCAGGAGTTCGACATTTGCCCAGCCCTCATCTATCGTTGAAAAAAAGAAGCTCTGGAGCTGCGCAACGGACGCAGGACCCATAGACGAGAGCGGGAGTGGAGCTGCGCCAGAGGCTTCGATCGCCGAACTAGCTGATGAGCTGCACCGCCTCCGTAACGAACACGCTAAGTCCCAGCGGCGAGAAGAAAGCCTAAAAAAGGCTGCGCTCACAGTCGGAAACGCCCCTCACGACGATATGAGCTAATCAATGACATTGAGGAAAATGAATCCGCCGCCAACACAATCAGATCCATTCGACATTTAGCTTCATACCGCTATACTAACCAGAAATCTCTGCTACCACGTCTGATAAAATAGTCTTGTGAGTATAGCCCCACACATGCCCCACTCCACTCTATAGCAGTCTTCATGACTCGCTCAGAACTCGATAAAGTAAGCGCAGCTGTCGGCGGCATGATCCAGCTCACCGACATGCTCACGCAGATCACTCACGCCAAACATTGCACGCTGGCGCGAGCCTTAGCAAACAAGCCTAAAGGACTCGAGGGGCTCTACGGATTCTTTGCCAATGGCCCGGGAGATCCCCCAGCCGGATACTACCTCTATATCGACAAGGACACGGACCCAGCACTAGAAGCCTACGACACGCTCGACCTGACCTACGGCTACTACGCTGGCCACCAAGCCGGCGAAGGCTACACCTTACCCTTCATCAAATGCGCCGACGGACGCTACGCTCTGATCCAGATGAAACAATACGCAAGCCTCATCCACTAAGACGCCAATGACTCCTCACCACCAACTTCAATAGGGGGAGCGCATCCAGCATACCTTGGGCACCCGCAGCATATACGCAATAGATGGCATCGATACCGACGGTCTTGATCGCAGCTTAATTGCACCTCTCACGCCTTGCAATTTGGAGCCATGCACACATACTAATGTATGGTTCCTTCTCTCTACTGTGGTCACGCTGAACTTCTCGACCGCATCCGCACCATCGATCCAAAGAAATACGCATCCACACGCAACTTTCTGGATGGTCAAGTCACTTGGCTCAGCCCCTTTCTCACCCACGGCGTCCTCGACACCGCACAGCTGGGCCATGCCGTCATTGCCAAGCACGGCGCTCAAACCAGCTATAAATTTCTGGCAGAACTCGGCTGGAGAGAATTTTTTCATCGCACATGGCTAGCCCAGGGAGACGCCATCCACAGTGACATCAAACGCCAGCAAGAAAATGTCATCAGCCAGCAAATCCCCAGCGCCTTTCTCAATGCCAGCACAGGCATCACAGCCATCGACCAATCAATCAGATCTCTAATCGATCATGGCACCATGCACAACCACGCCCGCATGTGGGTGGCATCACTCATCAGCAATATCTGCCAAACCCAATGGCAGGAAGCAGCAGCGTGGATGCACTACCACCTCCTCGATGGCGACCTCGCAAGCAACTCACTTTCATGGCAATGGATCGCTGGCACCTTCAGCCACCGCAAGTACATCGCCAACCAAGAAAATATCAATCGATACAGCAAATCCGTCCAGGCCGACACTCCGGTTGACATCAGCTACCCAGAGCTCGCCGAACTCACCACCCCCAGCGCATGGGCAGAGCGCAGCAATTGGCGCGACTCCATCGCACCACTCACACTTCCCGCATCTACCCTAAGCCATCCCATAAAGCCTAAGGAACGCATTGCACTTCACTCGATCTGGAACCTCGCACCCCAGTGGCTCCAGGGCCAAGTGGACCGCCACATCCTAGTTCTCGAGCCCTCCTACTTCGAGCGACACCCGATGGCCCCAAACCGCCTCAAATTCATCCTCCATTGGGCACAGCAAATCCCAGAGCTAGAAATCTTTACAGGCGAGATTGCAGACCTCCCCGGTGACCATGTCCCGTCCAATCTCATCCACCAAGAATACCCCAGCTGCCAGCACTGGCCCGGCACCCAACAACCACGAAACTGGCTCTACAGCGAAACATCTCGTCCATATGCTAGCTTCAGCTCGTTCTGGAAACATGCCCAAAAACAAATAGGTTTGGGCACAAAATCACGCAAACTCCATCAGTAACCATGGCGCATCACGCAAAACTAAAATCTCAAGTCAAGGTCTGTCCCGTCTGTGAGCTTTCTTTCCACAACCGCAAAAAATGGCAATCCAGAGGGCTCTGGGAATCGATCATCTATTGCTCAGACAAATGCCGAAAAAATAAAAAAGCACCCCCTACACCAAGCACACCACCGAGGTGATTCCCAGTAGCCTCACACAGTACTAGCTCATTATTCACACCCCAGATGAGCACCCACGGTCTTTAAACTCTAACTTGTTAAGACGTTGCTGTTGTGATGCTGTTGTTGCTTAGGCCTAATATCTAGGCATTCCTATTGCTGAGTATGACCTGATTGGTGCTGTTGTGCCTGCGTTGTACATACTCGGCTCATTTCTCGGCTCATCTTTATAACAAGTCGCTTACATCACTGGCTGCTCAGTGGACGTATTCAGTGGAAGTTTCATCCACACGTTACCAGCATCCATCACGCATTTTCTGAACAAAATGCATTCTCTTTGGGCATTACCCCAAATTTGTCCCACCCCACCCTCTAGCGTGTCTTCATGACTCACTCAGAACTCGATAAAAGTAAGCGCAGCTGTCGGCGGCATAATCCAGCTCACCGACATGCTCACGCAGATCACTCACGCCAAACATTGCCCGCTAGTACGAGCCCTAGCAAACAAG
>NZ_JBDOPO010000248.1:11931-12698 GCF_039830215.1 Rubritalea sp.
CAGCCGGATACTACCTCTATATCGACAAGGACACGGACCCAGCACTAGATGCCTACGACACACTCAACCTGACCTACGGCTACTACGCTGGCCACCAAGCCGGCGAAGGCTACACCTTCCCCTTCATCAAGTGCGCCGATGGACGCTACGCTCTGATCCAGATGAAAGAATACCCGTGGCTCATTCACTAAGATGCCAATGACTCCTCACCACCAACTTCAACTAAATCGCGTGGGCCGCAGGCTTTCGGAGTGCTGTGGTTCGACACCGCTTTGCGGTCAGGCGGACTCGGCACGCGCGGCGCGGAGCCCAACCTCAACTAAACCTGCCCGCAGACCACACTTAAACTGGAGCTTCCCCCCTTCGGACTGCTGTGGCTCGACCCAGTGAGCGACCCAGTGAGCGACCTAGTGAAACTGTTACTAGAGGCCTTAAAATATGATCTTAACAACTAACAAGTTAGAACATGGGTGTGATTACTAAGGGCAATGACTTTGGCTGTCTCTCGCGCTGCTCGCTGGCTCGGCTGCACCTCGCCGATGGAACCCTGCGCACTACGCTAGCAGACTTCCACCGTGGCGACGGTTTCCAACCGTCTAGCCCATCTACAATCACGTGAACAAAATCACGTGCGCCATAGGCTTTCGGACTGCTGTGGCTCGACACCGCTTTGCGGTCAGGCGGGACCCGGCACGCGCGGCGCGGAGCAAAACATGTCAAAAAACGTCAGAACATGACATTAACAACTAACAAGTTAGAACATAAAT
>NZ_JBDOPO010000202.1:0-2841 GCF_039830215.1 Rubritalea sp.
TCTAGGGTTACTCATTTCACGCCACAATCCGACGAAGCTCCCACAATTGTTGGTTCTAGAACCCAACATAGATCTATTGATAAAATGCATAGAGAGACTAGCTCCCAAACATCTCTCTGCATTACAACCTATGCTCGATCAGTGGTGGAAAGAACAGAACCGCAACATCCGAGAGATCCTTTTGCGCTGTTATGACGCTGTACAAAGGAAGGAATAAGGCATGATCTTACGGACTTTTCTACCCCCAGATTTCGCTAATTCTATGGATTGCGTGGCAGAGTTTTGTTGAAGCAGCTCTGGACTGCGTGTGGCTGAACACCGCTCTGGTGATGCCATACTGCAGGGGGGTGTAAGTAGATGAAACTTCAGATTCTCGCTCCGATTCGCATTCCTTAGTCACCTTGTGGGTCGATGTCTAGACTCCTAATGACTAGTGCATGATTTAGACTATTGCTCCTCGATGTAAGCTTCAGAGTTTTGCTATCTTGGGTTCGCAGTAAATTGTGGCTATACTGCCGCGCCTTAGCTGTGACGCTGAAAATTCATTCTTAAAGTTTGCATAACGCTAAAAAGGGTTAGCCCGCTTGGGATGGCCAGGCGCATTGGGCTATAGAATCGGTCTCATTAAGTAGTATCGAGTGCATAATAGTGGCTAGTTTTCTGGCGATGGCGGTCACAGCCTTTTTTAGCGCGTAGACCTCCACATTCGGCGAATCCACACTATAGTCTAAGCTCTTCGCACTCTTGCCCGATCTTCCCCAGTTTGTAATGGCAAACGCCGGCTAAAAGCCGTCGCACACAGGCATTGCGATCTTTGCTTATGCGGAGCTTCCGAGCATTGGCAGCTGACACTTCGTGAGCTAAACCTTGAAGCATGCAACTAATCTAGGGTCTGTATCTGCCGGTTTTCGTGGTTATGAGCACTTGAGGATATTTTTTTAGATAGCCGACGAATCGATTCCTGATGGTTAGTGATACTGCGTTACTGAACATTGCCGCGACCTTCATCAAGAACACATATTGCGTACAGCTTGACATCAAGGTCTTGCTAGATAGTTAGGAGAATGGGGCTAGTTTATCATAAGCTATGAAGTAGAGCATATGACGGCGTTAATCACCTATTTTCACCTGTTCATATTATCTTGACGAGCTTGGTGAGGTTCCAAACAAGATATAGCTCCTCGCCGTATATTTCCATGCTGACTCTAGCCTCAGCAGTTCAGACTGCCTGTTCAAGCTACTTCATAAAAAGAAATAGCCAGCGATTCACCCTCACCAACTGGCTGTCTTAGGTTACCGAATTAACCAATTTTTAGCCCCGTAGTACTTTCATCTCCGCCTCCAGATCCAAGCCTAGCCCCTCGGCTATACTCTTGCCGTATTTAGTATCAGCGCGGGAAAAGTTACAAATTGCACGTAGTTGGATGTCCTTGCTGCTCACATTTTTCATGTGCCCCACAATGTTTCCTACCAGTCTCGACTTTTGCTTCGGATCCATCAGGCGATAGAGTTCGCCCGCTTGGACGAAATCGTCTTAGATATACTCTCTGGCATGGCTGCCCACTACTCCATGAACTGGATGGGGGGGTATACCTCGGCGTTTGGACTTTCCTTGATTCCATCAACACTGTTAGGCTCGTAGTTAGAGACTATGAGTGTGTTGAAGAGTGCGGACAGGCGCTCATTAGTATAACTTTGTTTCTGAAAATGAAAACATACGTAATAAACACCCATCCGCTAAAGCAGTTTCCTTCGATCTCAAAAGAACTCAAAAGAACTCAAGAAAAATGGAAGCTCTTCCCTCTCCTTTCACTTCGGGGTCGACGTCGAACTCAAGGGCGTCGCTCTATCAGTAATGATCAATGGAGGCACTCCTCGCTACCTTGGCAAATACACCCGCGAGGCATTTCTCCAGCTCGTCAAAGAGCTCGGAGCCCTCGGTCACTCCGTTCATTGTGTCCAAGAAGCCTGTGGCTTCGGTCCTTACCAGCACAGAGGCCTAGGTAAGCTCGGAGCCAATTCATTCATCATTGCACCTAAGAAGCTCGACGGTAAACGCAAGACCGACAAATCCGACGCCAACAAACTCGCTCAAGAGCTCTGGGACTTTGAACACAATGGAGACAAAAAACGCTTCAAACTCATCTACGATTTCACTGACGAACAACGTGAAACTCGAGCAGAGTCTCGCCACATCGGACAGCTCCAGAAGGCTCGCGGTATGCTCTCAGGCAATGGTCGTAGCCTCATGCATGAACATGGATTCTATGAGGTTTCGGATGGTTGGTGGGGGCAGAGAAAATGGAAGAAACTCAAGATCGAGTTAGAGAAGTACAATCCATGGATCGTCAAAATGTTAGAACCTATCCAGCAAAGTATTCAGGGTCTGCACAAACGTATTCACACACTCAAAGTAAGGACGACAGAAGAACTGGATGATACGCCTCAGCCTAAGGGATACGGCGACTTCACCGCTGCAGTGATTGGAAATGAAATAAGCAACTGGCATCGGTTTAAGAACCGAAAACAGGTTTCAAGTTACACCGGGCTATGCCCCTGTGAGGATAGTTCTGGACCTAACCAACGCTTCGGTTCAATTGATAGAAGAGGCAATAAACGGATTCGAAAACAACTCGTTGAGGCAGTCTGGAGGCTATCGACTTGGAATCCAGGATGGCATGGGTTTAAGAAGTTCCCTCACGTTTTTGGTGCAGGAGCAAAAGTAACGGGAGCCACCCGCAAGAAGGCGGTGGTAGCCTGCGCCCGCATGCTGATGGTGGATCTCTGGAGGCTCAACACCGGACAGACAACGCTCGAAAAGCTCGGACTCATCGATGCAAC
>NZ_JBDOPO010000104.1:0-12601 GCF_039830215.1 Rubritalea sp.
GGTCTTAGCTTTGGCGTATTTCATATCCGTCGCCTACTACCTTCAGCTGTTAGCTGTCTTCGTGCTCCATATTTTTGGTATCGATTCAGCCATTGCTGCCAAGTCCTTCAGTTCGACTATTCTCATTGGAATCTCGGTGATTGGTATCACCCACGGGCTGAGCTCGATGGAGAAGTTAGAAAAGTACGCTATCAGCCTGAACCTAGGAATGATCAGCGCTCTGTTAGTGGCGCTGTTCTGTCACAACATCGGTCTCTTTAACTCAGGTTCTTGGCAGCTACCTGCCGCTCCTGAAGCATTTTCCTCGACTGACTTCCGCATCATCCTAGGTCTCTTGATTGTGGTGCAGGGCTTTGAGACCTCGCGCTATTTAGGAGCCGAACATTCGCCTAAAGAACGCATCCTCACCATGCGCCGGGCTCAATGGATTTCTTCCGTTATCTACATCATCTTCATCAGCCTGATGACTGTATTGTTCCACCCAGGCCTAGGATCCGATGTGACCGAGGTGATCAAGCTCACAGCCCCAGTGGCCGTGGTGCTGCCTGTGTTGCTCACCGTCGCTGCTGTCGGTAGCCAGTTTTCAGCTTCTGTTGCCGATGAAGCCGCAGCTGGTGGATTGCTAGAAGATGTCTTCAAAATACCAAGCAAGAAAGCCTACCTGTTAGTGATGGTGGTTTCCGTGACCCTCACCTGGCTGACATCAGTGACTGAGGTCATCTCCATCGCCTCCCGTGCGTTTGCTGTTTATTACCTGCTCCAGTGCATCGTCGCAGCCCTGATGGCTAAGAAAGCTGACAGCCACGGCAAGATGCTCTTCTTCTCCTGCGCCGGCCTGCTCTGCCTAGCTGTCGCCCTCTTCGGCATACCAGCGGAGTAAAGGCTTTAGCCTTTTCCCTA
The DNA here is from genome assembly GCF_039830215.1 of Rubritalea sp. NCBI lineage: Bacteria > Pseudomonadati > Verrucomicrobiota > Verrucomicrobiia > Verrucomicrobiales > Rubritaleaceae > Rubritalea > Rubritalea sp. The sequence continues at coordinate 901 of NZ_JBDOPO010000104.1, forward strand.
ACTTCCACACAACTGAGGTATTGGGTGCTCAATGACACGGGTAAGTGTCGAAGGTCTGCAGGTCGAAAGTCAGGCTAGCAAAGTCTGGGGACTTGGGGAGTATGACTGAAATCGCGACCACGCGATCAACCTAGACTTTCGACTTTGGACACTGGGGCTCACCAAGCCTCCACATTTTTCCCTTTATCCTTTCCTATCTTTCCTTTTTCCTCCACCCCATGCGCAAAGAACTCACCGCCTACCACGAAGCCGGCCACGCCGTCATGGCTCTCCAGATGGGACGTGCGGTACAAAAAGTCAGCATCATCCCTTCACAGAATAGACTTGGTGCGGTAACGATGCAGAAGGGTCGCAGCAAGCAGGTTCAGGACAAGTTGGAAGCTGAAATGCTCATCCTGCTCGCGGGCATGGCAGCGGAAGGGCGTGTCTCTGGCCAATACAACCTGCAGGGGGCAGCGCAAGATCTTCGCATGGTAGAGAAGTTCGCCCTATCGCGCGCTGGCAACCCAAAGCAAGCCACCAAGTTGATCCACAAAACTCTCGATAAAACTCAACACATGCTTTCGAACAAAGCTACTTGGGCAGCAGTCAAAGCGATTGCCAAAGAGCTGCTAGAGCACGAATCGATCAGCGGCCGCGCCGCCAAACACCACTTAGAATTAGCCCAGAGAAAATCGTAGTAGATTTCTAGAAATCAATACCGTCGACTGCTGTGAGCTGAAGTTCCTTGTTTAAAGCTCCACAAATACTACAGAGCTATCACTCGCCTGATAAAATAACCCCAATTCTATCGACCTCGAAGCTGCGCTGGATCAACAACGCAGCTTTTGGAAATTGACGAGGATTTTGGCAATTTTGATGATTGCACTCTATGTCTTCATCATCATTTTCGCCGTCATTGTGGGCTTCACGAGTCCAGATCTTTTTCCCACATAATTTGCTATTTTAGGCACTTGGTTTGAGAGCTTTCTGTAAGTCTTGTTCAGACCACTCGGGCTTGCTAGGTCCCCCCTCTTCACGTTCTGGTGCCGATCTTACAAAACTAGTGAAACTGTCCTTCATCGTGACGTAGACAAACATCGTGAGCAAGAGTGCGACGAAGGCTGTCTGTACCACTTCGAGCACCTTGGTGTTGAGTGGTTTTTTACGAATCCACTCCATCGTAGCCATGGTGATATGGCCACCGTCGAGCACTGGAAACGGCAGGAGATTGAAGATCGCTAAGTTCACATTAAACAGTACCCAGAAATAAAGGAGTTGTCGGATAGGGTATTCACCTTGAAGGATGTGAAATTGGACTTTACCAATGCCTACAGGACCTGAGAGCTGCTCCACACCGATACTGGAATCACTGGATGTAAGCGCACTGATAGTAGTCACCATCATGCGGCCAGTGGCTGTGATTTGCTCCCATGGCCCTGGGTAAACGAGCCCGGTTTTATACGGGCTCTTGAAGCCCATTCCGATCATCGGCGTAGGGTCTTTTGCCGGGTTATTTCTATAGCCATTACTTGGAACCAAAGGTTTGGTTTGCAGCGTGATTTCCTCAGACCCACGGAGAACAACCACGTTCAAAAGTTTGTCACCACTCTCGGCGATAAGGTTTTGAAAGCGCCCAACGCTATAGATCGTTTCACCATCAACACTGAGAATTTTATCATTTACCTTAAAGCCACTGAACTCAGCAGGCCCACCTTTGAACAAGTTTTCAACAATGACAGTTGAAGCTGGTAAGATTCCTATTTGGCGCACCCCATCACGCTTGGTGAAGTTACTGGCTTCCTCCACATGGAAACCTGTCACAACCTCCATTTCCCCGATACCCGGACGGTTGATCGTTAGAGTGATCTTATCACCAGTACTGAAAACAATTCTCTCCATAATGGAGTCAAGGCTTCCGCCAAATCCGTGGACTTTGTCACCATTGATTTTGATAATCTCATCTCCCTCTTTCAACCCTGCTTTAGCTGCAGGCATTTCAGTCGCAACGTAGCCGACAGTTTGAGTTTCCAGAAAATCATTTGGCTTACCTATCTGCCAAATCGTGACAGCAGCTGCAAGGGCTAGCAGGAAACTGAAAAGTGGCCCAGCGAATGCGACGATAATTTTATCTAAAGGTGAAATCGGTGGTAGCGGATTTTTGCGCTCGAGGTTGTCCCCTTCGATCGACTCCATCGGGGCCATTTGAGGCAGAGCAACGAATCCTCCTGCTGGGATGGATCCCAATCCATATTGGACGCCATTGATGGTCTTTTTCCAGATTGGCTTGCCGAACCAGATCTGGAAACGCTCAACCTCTAGCCCACGCCAGCGTGCTGCTAAAAAATGCCCGAGCTCGTGCACAAAGATGATGACGTTGAAACTGAAAATAACAGCGAGAATTATCCCGATGTTCTTAAGGATAGTCAGAAAAGTTTCCATAAATATTGAAGAAGAATCTACGCCTAAAAGCGTCGTTGACAAGCGGATACACTGATTTCCTTCAGCGACCTATTGACTGACTAGATATTTAGGTCATCATGTAAGTATGGCATTCCATATTGATAAGGCGATAGTGAAGGGCTGGATTGACAATACTACCCCGGGAATTACCCGAGGTGGGCTGGAAATCAAAGGAATGGAGCGACCTGTAAAAATTCTGCTCCGAGGAAATTGTTGGCGAGATTTAGCTGGCACACGGATCGACTTCACCAATCCAAAGCCTGAGCTACAAGAGGAACTGATCGAGCATTTTCACACACTCCAACGCGGGGTGATCGGTGACATGACTGCCTCCAAAAAGGTCAAAATCCCGCTCGTCACTCCTGAAGAAATCGAAGAATTTGGGCTTGAGGACAAGGACATTTCCTTCGGTTGGAAAAATGCCCTCAGTCTCGAGTGGTACAGCTTAGTTAACGGCCGGGTCATGCTGGAAACCACTGGTTACGACGTACAGATTTCAAACCACCAATGGGAGCTCGACGAGGCTGGAGAAAAGAAGCAAAAGAAAGACAACGCCATGGCGATGGAACATTTCATGGAGCTCATGCTCACAGCTTCTGAAGCCCAGTCTGAGGTCAAAGAAATCGAAGGCGAAGTCGATGAATTTGAATGGGAAAAGCGCCTACGAGTGCGCGACACCCTAGAAGAAGTAACTTGGTTCCTCGGCGAAGGACCACCAAGTTCAGATCTCGACCCTAATTCCTACGAGGTTGAAGAGGTCAACCTCAATGGCCGCGAGCCCGTCGTTAAGCATGCCCTTCTAGTTCAATCCCAAGCGCTCGACCTACTGGGCGACTCCATGCTTGATCAAGGTCCGCGCAGCGAACTCGCACTTTCGACTGCCTACATTTTCGATAGCCTCGACGAAACTTGGCCAGAAGAATCCAGTAAACTAGAAGATGGTTACATTCTCGCCGTCCTAAAACGCACCCTTGAGGCCTGTAATAGCGCGGTCGCAGCCTGCAATACTCTCACGAAGGAAGACGATAAATTTGAAGACCTGCGCGTTCACGTGTTCCACCTCAGAGACTTAATCATCGATAAGTGTCACCAACTACGTGAGCCCGGAGACCAATAACTATGGGTAACCTCCGCCAAGCCAGTATTTGAATAACACCGCTCAATTTGGAATACCCCAGCGGCTAGCTGTCTCCTATTTGATACACTGTAGCTTCACCGCTGATACCGTGAAACATTGCTGGATTAGAATTTTAAACATCTGCAGCGTATCAAAAGGAACGTCTCCTCCTTACTCCAGTCTTTGCTGTGGTTACGAAAGTTTCAGAGCTGAATGTGCTTTGAGCCAATAGATTAGGAATCTGTTAGATATTACAAACGGTTAGCGGAGGATGTTGTTGTTTGCTTTTGTCGAAGGTCGAAGGTCGAAGGTCTGGAAACGGCTATGAGTGACGCGCCCACAACTGCGGTCTAAAATTTATAATCACATAAATCACTTCGCCTCGGAGCAGATAGCAGATTGTCCAGCACCGCCTAGTTCTGCCCAATTACTTCGGAAATCAGCCGAAATAATTATTTACTATTGGCTTCCTCCGTCCGATCACGCACCGAAAACCCACTTTCCATCACCAGAACTTTAGGAGCTTTCATATCGGCGACCGCTTTTCTGATGTTCACGCTTTCTACAGCCTGGGTCTTGTAGGTCTTGTAGTAATAGATGCCGTTCTTCGTGTCAGCGGCGGAGGTCCAGACCGTGTAGTCTGTCAATTCATCTCCGGATGCTTCGCGGATCGAGCCTTTGGGGATGTCGAAGTTGTTGAGAATATGGAAGGCATTGAAAACTGTCTCGGCGGAATTAGCAGAGGGGAGCACGGTGTTGGCGTATGCCACAGCGCGGACAAACCTTGAGGGTGATGAATGATCGCCAGGCAAGCCGATGAGGCCCGTACCTTGGCCAAATGGGCGGAGTTTTAGTTTACCCACGGTGATCTCCTCCCGGTTCACAGGGCTCAATCCTACGTAATTCTGCAGGTTGGTCTTGTGCCAGTCGAATGTCGGATCATTTGTGACTGCGTTCACCGTATTGTCAAAGAAGGTGAGGCCCCTCTTAGTGTATTGAATGACCACTGAGGCGCCGCTCGAATCGGTGACCGTGTAGTGGAATGGTGCAAATCCGTCGATCACATCAATATGCGTTCCGACAACTACCTTCTGCGGCAATGCCTCCTTCAGCTCTTTGATCGAGGCGAATTGAGAAAGGATCCAATTGCCCAACTCTTCACTGGAAATAGCCTTGGCTCGGTTCTCATCACTGAGCTTCTCGAATGTCGCACTTCCCGCAAAATAGAACGCTCCAAAGTACAGCCCCATTTCGTTGACGCCGTCCACAACGACGGGCTTACCAAGGCAATTTGCGCCACCAAAACCATATTTGGCTTTGTAGGTGAAGCCCTCATTTGCGTCATCCCAAGAAAGAGTCGTGATCTCCGTGCCAGCAGGTACAATGAGGATGTTGGATTGGATATCAAAACTGAATTCCATAGTACGAGCTGCAACAGTTGTGCCATCTTCGCCACGTAGGATGATACCGGTGCATGCCATCACCACGTGGGCTAAGGTCAACTGCAGCAGTAGAGTCACCGACCATTTTGTTTTTGAAGTGAATTTCATTGTTTCAATATTAAGCGTTTCTTGTTTTGTGGACATCAAGCTTCCCCACGGATTTTGGTTAGGAAGTGACTAGCTGATTGTTAGGTTAGTTATGCTGCTTTTACAAGGTTGAAGTCTAGCTTTAGGCACTGCACAGGTGATAAATTCACTAACGATGAGTGCTTGCGCCTTGTGTTGTAGGATCCCCCGATATGCTGAAAAATAGCAATCCTGGCGTCACGTCGTGTTTCAAAATATGCGCTATTTGGCATTAGCCCACGTTTGAGCATTTCCTAAGATCCTTGAGCTGTTCTTATTAGAAAATAAACTGGGGATAGAAGTAGGTTAGTGGCCACCAGCGCCTTGATTTTGACTACGCGCCTAGTGGACTTGTCGTCTCGAAGTTCACTAGCTTGATCGACACGCGCACGATCAATGAGCTCTTTACCGTACTTATTAATCAGGCAACGTCTAAGGTGGCGCGTAAACAGCTCTAAACGCTCATAAAATTGAGAGATGCTCAACGCCTTGCAACCCTTGAGTTCGAGGAGAGACGTAACCACAGCCCCGAGATTATAAAATAAATCACAAGGCTGGGCAGCATCAACTTCACCTAACGTCACAAAATGGGACACAGCTACCCACTAGAAATTTCAAATCGAGCGCTGTCACTCAAATACTGACTTGGCGGAGGTTACCTTAAGTTTTGTCATTGGCTAGATAGCGCCTCGCCAAATTTTGGAGAGATTCGACCAGATAGCCTCGGGTCGGCCATCCAAACTGAGATGATCGATTTTACCTACCTTGGGTACTAATGCGCCACTTAACCACTGGGCATGAAGTATGCTATTGCTAGCTAGGAAATTTAGAGATGTACACGCACTAAGCCGCTTCAGCATTAGAGGGTCGAAGTAAGCTGGCTGTGAAACACTACTCAAAAAAATTGTATTTAGCTCTTCCCACCAACAAAATCTTCCTTCGCCAATTATTAGAAATAATTGGGCATCTCAAACACGATCTATTTGTGATGGTCGCAGATACTATTTATGCTAAGACTACCGATTTGAGCATGCTCAAATCCAAGTACGCAAGTGGTGGATAAAGAAATCAAACTGTCTTAGCTTCAAAGCCAATGGCGCTCATCTACCACGCAGATTGTCATCTGCGCTGCTACTTAACAGGTCACATAGGACGGAGGATAACATTACTGAACGACTGATAAACCAACTACTTCTTCTTAAAGAAGCCTCGTTGCCTTTCGCTAATCGGCATTTCCAGCAGCTCCATCACCTCCATCATGTCTTTCCATACAGCGCGCTTTTCGTCAGTTATCCCTGCATGCAGCAAATAGCTCGGGTGGTAGGTCGCGCGGACTGGGATACCTGCCACTTTATGAAATTGTCCCAACATGTTTGACACCGGCACAGCAGCTCCGATCAAACTCTTGGCTGCTGTCGCACCTAACACGATGAGAACCTTAGGTTTCACAGCCGCTACTTCAGCCATCAAGTAACCCATAGAAGCCTGTATTTCAGCCGCATTTGGCATGCGTGTGTTGGTCGTCTGATTGGGCATAGATGGCCGATACTTCACGATGTTGGTGAGGTAAACATCACCACGTTCTAGCCCCATCGCCTTTAGAATTTCCTCCATTTTCTTACCGGCTGGACCAGAGAATGGAGCTCCTTTCAGCTCGTCGTGGTAGGTCGGTGCTTCACCAACTAACATCACATCGGCTGAGATGTCCCCCTCAGAAAAAATCAATTTGTCGCGTAGAGTTCCCAGCGATTTCAGCTCTGCATCTTCAGCTAGTTGATGTTTCAGCCCCTCTAGAGAGTTACTCAACGACACCTGTGCAGTAACAGCCGCCACCTTAGGTTCCGAAGCTAGTGTTGCTATTGCTGGAGCTATTGCTGGAGCTACAACCTCAGCAACTTGCACCTTGGCTTGTTCCACCTCTCTCTCAGCGACAGAAGAAACTTGAGGGTGGCCAGATGAGTTTTTTGATTTTCCCCTCGCTCGTACGAAGAACTCCCTTAAAATTAAGCGAGAACGATCATCCAGATGCACATACGTCTCACCCTGACGCTCTAGTTGGCGAAGGTAATCGATCAATGGCTCTGCTACTGCGGACATGCACAAAGCCTCCCCACGCAGAGCAAATCAGTCAAGGGCATTCACGTCGCCAAAAACAATCATACACACGCGATGAATTCCGACTTCGACATTGGCCACAAAGTGACAACATTCCATCTGGCATCGTTATGTGGGCCCTAACCTCCTAAACCAAGAACAGTCGATTACATTTGAAATAGATTTCATTATGATCGTAGACAGAAATATCTAGCTAAGCATTACATTACCCGTATCCCCGACTGGCTGGCCCATACGCGATACCACGTCTTTTTGGCTGTCCCCTAGAGAAACTAGGTTATCACACTGAGCGAGTTGTAGAATAGTCGAGTTGATTTCAGTGTTTGGAATGAATTTCATAAAGATGCAGCATGATCTCGTGATACTCGTCAATGATCTTAGAGCTTTATGCGGTGGCGGTTGACTTCTAGTAAAGCTCATTGTTGTCCAATGGATAAAGCGTGCCGAGCGATCAATCATAGATTTTCGCTCACATCGACTCCAAGCTATTGTGAAACAGAAATTGAATCGCCGACCACGAAAAAGCCTCGACAGAAAAACACCAAACTCCATCTTTTTTTTAACAACCAACTAGATGGTCTCACTTTCATATTGAATCCACGAAGTACGTTCCCTTGTTGAAGTTAAATTCACAGCTTGTGGCATAACTCCGGCCTATCGCTTTGCCTTAAACAAAGGCAAGCGATAGATATTACGATATTCCTGAGGTGAAATCCCTATCTCACGGTTGAATGCGTGACTTAGGTTTGAGTTATTGGAATACCCGCAAGCGACCGCGATTGAGTCGATTTTGATATCCGTCTGTGAGAGACAATTTTTAGCATAATCTAGACGGATGCGTCGGAGCACAGCTGCTGGAGAATCGTTGAGGTGGCGCTTGAATGCTTTTTCTAAGCCCCTCTTGGATAAGCCCGAATACTCGTAGACATCCTCGAGCACAAGACCGTTCTTAAATTCCCTGCGCATAAGCTCTAGAGCCTTTGCCACTGCGGGATGCGTCACAGCTAGAGCCTCAGTGCTGCGGCGGTTGATGATCGATTTGATCGCGACCGTCACCGGCGGCTCGTTGTTGTCAATTTCACCATTCATCAGCTTGCCTAACTGCGCAGCTGCCGCATAGCCAAGCTCGGTTAGATTTGTGTCCACACTCGAGAGCGGAACCACGGCACACTCGCAAAGGAAATCGATATTATCGACTCCTAACACCGCAATCTCATCCGGCACTGAAATGCCGGCCCGGGTACAAACCTCTACCAGAGTCACACCCAGATTATCCTGACCAGTAAAGACTGCTAGGGGGCGCGGGAGGTCTTTGATTTGCTCAATCATCGACTCCATATGGGTGTCCCAATCATGCATCACTTGGATGCTCGGTTGTTGGATAATATGGATTCCTTCTTCAAGCACTCCTTCGTCTTCCAAGGTCTCAATGAATGCGTCTTTACGCACTTGGTTTACCGCCATGCTCTCCCAAGAATAAAAGGCAAAATTCCGGTAGCCTCGCTCTAAGAAGTGCTTCGCTGCACGTCTGCCGATTTGGTCATTGTCCACCGTGACGCGAGGAATGGATGTGGGCAATGGATTGTGGGTGATATCCACCTTCGGCATGTCGAGCGAGAGGATGAAATCCGACAGGGTCTCACCATAACACGTGATCGCTCCATCACCCTTCCAATTAGTTGGAATCGTCCGGTCCGAGAACAAGTACGGCGATAGATGCCAGTTGTGCTCAGCACAGTATTGGGCAATTCCTCGGTAAATTCGATGGTCGTACCAATCGAAGGCTACCAAAATTGTTTTTGAGGTTTTGCCAGAGGCTGTCTGAGTATCCATAGAGTCAATCTAACGAAGCAGTTTTTTGAGCCTCCCCACTGATTTTGCTTAAGGAATGCCTAAGTTATTGGTAGGTTAGTTATGCTGCTTTTTCAAGGTTGGAGTAAAGTTCTAGCAACAGCACGAGTGATAGATCCCCAACGATGAGTGTTTGCGCCTTGTGTTGTAGAAGCCCTCGATATGCTTAAAAATAGCAATCCTAGCTTCACTTCGTGTTTCAAAGTATCCACTGTCTGGTACTAGCTCACATTTGAGCGAACTAAAGAAGCTCTCACAGCAGACATAATCGTAGCAATTTCCCTTACCTGATATAGACAGATCGATGCCGAGTGGTGCAAGCAGGCTTCGCAGTTTCTGACTGATGTATTGGGTGCCCTCATATCATTGATTAGCTCAGATCAAGCGTGAGAGTCGTTGCCCACTATGAGCGCAGCCTTTTTAGGATTTCTTCTCGTCGCTGGGGCATAGCTAGGTCCTTACGAAGACGCGGCGAAACCTCTGGTTCTAGGCTAATGTCGAACTCCTCTCTGTGTCGTCTGTGTTTACGTTTCATGATTTGTCCTTGGTTCATGTTAATGCATCAGGACACCCCCTGCCTAGGATTTTGGGGAAGCTCATTGTGCCCTCAGGATGATACTTTTTGAATTTCGCAAATGCCCAGACATTTATACTTTACACCAAATTTATCAGCACTCCATGATTGATGGAAGTGTCCAAAGTAATGTTTAGTGCATCCTGAAGTAATCTGGAGCTTCTCAATCACCCTCCGTTCTTCTTGAATGTCATTAATGAGATTTTCATCTGTGCTTGCATACGTATCTATGAAATGGTTTTTGACAGTTATCCCATCAATTATTCCAGTGTGAGTAAGGAGTATATCACATTTACCTAATTTTTTAATTTGTTGAACTGAATCTTTAGGAATCCCCTCTTCTTTAGGCCAACAGTGCCCATTATCAAACCTCAAACAGGTCCGATCAACAGACACAGCACCCGACACAGCAATCAGCTTAAGGTCACGGTATACAATCAAATCTATATCTTCGAGGAGATTAAACCAAGCATTCTTCAATTGCTCCGAAAATTTCCGATCTTGCCAATATTTCGGATTGTCATGGTTTCCACGCATGAGGTACATCACCACTTGGTGCTTTTCAGCAATCGTTGCTAGATCGACGAGGTCTTTTGCTTCGTACGCATCATAGTCACCTAAAATAATGAGTGATGTGTTCGGGGGCATCGCTTCTAAATTGTAAATCAGCTCGATGAATCCTTGATGGTAATCCCCCATCAAATAGAGGTTGTGATTAGATGGAATAGTATGCATTGAAGAGGTATGGGTATGAGTTTTCGTCCTCTCCTTTTTTTGTAAAAAGCGTAGACGATGTTAAGACTGAGGAAAGACTTTATTCAAAGTAGCGCATGCCTAACTTCTGAGTAATAGCATACTATACCCTCCTTCGCTAATTTCCTAAATGAGGTTCACTACTTTCTTGGAAGACGTGGAGTAAACTCGTTGATGCTGATCTCATAACCGCGCTCTACCATTGAAAGCATTATTTCGTTTCGGAATAGCCTTAATAGCCCAGGTCGAATTGAGCAGCGTAGATCGTGCAGATGAAATTTACGGGAAGCAATAGTGACTCCGCGCTTGTCTTGTAGGATTCTTGGTATTCGCTGCTTGGTCACCATGCAACGCTCTACACTTCATTGTCCAAGTTGACGCGAATGCTCACCCATTGAGGTATGATTGGCTTAGCTTCAGTTGGTCCTCCGAAAAAAGGAGCATAACAGTCAGGCTGCATTACTCACCTACTTTCCGATGATACTTTTTCGGGAGTGAGAGGATCATTACATCTCTGGCTTCAGTGGGGGGTGCGACCACATGCTTCATTATATCAGCAAAATCCTCCAAAAAAATCGATGGGATATCATCAGTGAGTTCATCATCAAGAATGACGAAACCGCCTATTTCTTGACCTGTTTTAGGTATTTGAAATCCTCAGGAATATCAATTCCTTCGATCATCTGAATGGAGATTTAATTTAGGTATGATGCGCCCTGCACGAGCCAAAGTGGGTTGAAAATATCTTGGCTGAGATCAAAACGAAGAAGGAACTCTGATGGTTTTGGCTCAGAGAGCTTTTCATCGGCACGGGTGTGCCAAAATGAATTTGTTAGAGGTAGTTCTATCATGTAAATAATTAGGTTATGTATCGCAGGCAAACTAACGCTAAAAATATAGGTAGCCTTCAGTGGAAACACCTGTATGGGGTCGAAATCACATCTTGGATTCAAACCGGAAGTGCACCGCTTAACTTGAACAACGGCCCAGATGCTGATTAGTATCAGCACTGGCTCCACCGTTCAAAACCGAGCCTGTGCCACATGACCTATAAACATCTGAGCCGCGAAGAGCGGTATACCATATCTATCCTACGCCGCAAGGGCGAGTCCAACGCACATCCATAGCTTCAACGATCGGACGTAACGTCTCAACGATCAGACGAGAGCTGAAGCGTAACTTGTCACCAAGTGGAGGCTACAACTACAACGTCGCTCAGAAACTCTCTGATAGAAGATCAAACTCGGCCTCATGCCGTGGATCTCGCATCTCTGAAGACTC
>NZ_JBDOPO010000350.1:0-12329 GCF_039830215.1 Rubritalea sp.
AGAAGGTGGAAGCCAACGCACTGTGGCTACCACAGCTCTTGCTGTGGACCTCCCTGAGCATTTCAAGGGTACACATATGAGTCGATTCGTGGAGGTGCTAAACAGCCACGGAAACTGCCTAGATGTCCGGGAAATGAAGAAAGTGCCGGAAGAACTACTTGAGCGCCTTGAGGCGTCTCGAGCACATGTGGAATTCGAATTTCCTTTTTTCCGAACCAAGCCAGCGCCAGTCACAGCTAAAGGTGGTGTGCTTGACTATAATATTCGCTTTGAGGTAGAAGCCTGCTCCAACGGGGATTCTGATTTTATCAGTACAGTCATGGTGCCTGTTGCGACACTCTGCCCTTGCTCAAAAGCAATCAGTGAATATGGCGCGCACAATCAGCGAGGTCTCGTTACCTTTGCTGTGAGGGCTAAGCAGCCTATCTGGGTGGAAGATTTGATTGATCTCGTCGAGTCATCAGCAAGTTGCGGATTATACAGTTTACTTAAGCGTCCTGATGAAAAGTTCGTGACTGAGAAGGCCTACGATAATCCAGTTTTTGTAGAAGACCTTGTGCGTAACATTGCCGGAAAGGCAAATGCACAAGAAAATATTGTGTGGTACAAAGTGGAGGCAGAAAATTTTGAGTCGATCCACAATCACAATGCCTACGCGATGATTGAAAAGCACATCTAAGTTGTGCTAGCTTCTCCCCATGTTGAATAAACTTGGGGATTATTCCATTCGTATAACTTTACTTAAGTCTGCCTGGCGCTTCCAGTTGGATGCCTGAAATGCAGGATGTTTTGGCATTCATGCCAAAATTGTGCGGACATTGTTTCGAGTGCGCGGGGGGAATTTATACGACGACGAACTCATCGTGTCGTTAAGTGCTGCGTGGCTACAGCTGAAGAAGAGGTGCTCGTTGTGTAGGCTTCTCTACCCACCAGAGATCTTGTTGAGGTGTTAACTATCGGTGAAGGTGGCCATTCGATCGTGGTAAGGGGGAGTCGAGGGCCTTTCAAGAATTCTAATTCTCATAAAGCCAGTTTATGGTTAGCTAGTACACTAGAGAATTAGACTAAGAGTTTGTGAAAGTCACTAGAACGATGATTGTTCCCATGTGTGTGGGGGAGGAAACGAGGCTTAAACCTTCATAGTACTCAAGTTTAGCATTGTCTCAGTGTAATTGTAAGCTTATATAAGAGTTTCACATTATGGAGTAGTGTTATGAAGAAATCACAGTTGGAACCACTGCTGCTGGAAAAATGCGCAGCGATAACTTCCCCCGGAGTCAGTCAACAAAAAGGGAGTTTTCTGGTGGAAACTACCATCTCTCTATTCGTTCTAGTCTCGGTTTCAGTCGTCCTTTTAGACGCGTCGTTCAATATTTTAAAGCCGCGCACTTGGACTATGAAAACCAACTTGGTCGATGCTTATCTGTCTCAAGAAGTGGCCTTGATGGCTAACCTTGATTTTGACGATATAGCAGCGGGGACAGACTCGAGCGGAGTGACTACAGGATGGGGGACGGGTACTAGCTCTACAGCAATATTAGCGAATGCAGTTCAGCTGAAGAATACAGTGATGGGGAAATTACCTGGGTTTACGGCGGGTGCCGAAAATGGACGCAACTATGAAGCTACAGTTTACAGAGTAAGGATTATTCCCGAAGTCAATGGTGCCACAATTGTCAATTCAACGTCGGCTGCTGACTTTCAGCAATCAGCTGCGGGTCAACCACTCGCACTCGCTGATACAGGAGTCAATTGTTATGAGCTGCAAACCCATGTGGTATATGTTGTAGGCAATGAGACCTACGTTAAAACTCGTTCTGTTGTCAGATCCCAATAAAAAGATGATATCATTTAAGACAAAGTTACGAAGAAAGGGCTACACCCTTATTGAACTCTCAGTAGTTCTGGTCTTGATTGTTTTGATAGCGAGCACTTTAGTCACTATGCTATCACAGCAAGTACAGTTTTATACTTGGTGGAATACTCAAAAGTTTATAGCTGAGGAGGCTCCACTAGCGAATAATATAGTAGTTCGCCTCTTCGCAAAGGCTGACACTTTTAGGATTGAAACAGATGCAGAAGGCGCAAGTACTATGCATCTGGGGTTTATCGGGGACAATGGCACTACTTATGGAGTGGTTAGTTATAATGCTGGAGTTCTAGAGTACTCCTACGATGGAGGCTCATCCTGGAACATTATTAGTGGGTTATCTGCGGCAGATTTCTATACCGTAGCTGACACTCTACAGTTCAAACTAACAGGTCCTTACGGAGGAGAAATAACCTATGCGGCTGCACCAGCATTATGAAGACGAGAACTTTTAGAAAAAAACAAAGATCGGGGCTTGTTACCATTTTGAGTGTGGTAGTAATTAGCAGCTTTCTACTTGTAATCATGGGAATCATGTACAGAGGGGCCATTCGCGCTCTCGAAGCTCAAAAAAAAGTCCAGCTGCAAGTCGACTATGATGCGAGGAAGCAGGCTTTTTTGAGATCAGTTATAACGCTGTCTCCTGTTACTGTAGCGAATACAATGATAACCAGTGCAAACGCTGATTTCGATGGGAATTCAGGTTTGTTTGATTTGGCTAGTAGTGTTTCTAAGTTTGGGTCGGCTAGAAGTGCTGCTGATGAAACTGGTATGGGGTTTCCTGATAGCTATAAAAATGGTAACACAGGCCACATATCAGGAGCATTTGATGTGGCAGATTGTGTAACTATGGTTACTGCAGCAACTGCACCAGCTCTGCTAGGAGAAACGGTTAGCTTCAGTAAAATAGATTATCCAGATATTCACTTTGGCTATTACACACTTGATGCAGATGGGAAGAAAAAATTTATAGCAAAGAGAAATTCATGGAAAGTCAACGTTCATCCACGAGCCGTTGACGTCGCAGCTGCAGGATTAAGTCAAGACCTCTTGACTGATGAGTACACTCTAGATCTATACGAGATTCCATCCCAGTTGGCTATTAGTTCTTCAGCAATTACAGATATTGGTCAAATTGGAGCAGATAATTACGATGTTGGAAACGCCAATAATATTTCAATAAAAGGAAACGTTTACGCAAAAAAAGCGTCGTTGAGTCATGGCGATATAGATGGGGTTGCTTCAACTCAAGGGGTTTCATTAGAAGGGGGTGCCATAGTGGGGGGTAATATTGGTGCTGCAGAGGCTGCTGTAATCGGAGCCCGGACAACGCATGAAAATACTACTGGCTCATACTATCCCATATCAAAGGCATCTGATTTCGCAAGGAGTCTGTTCATACCTATCAATCCAGGGTTCAGTTTCTTTGATCGGTTTGCTACATCAGATTTAAATGGAGACCCCACAGAAGATTGGTATACTTACTCCTGCGGAAGCCATCAGTGCAAAATGAAGTTGGATATTATCGAGGTTATTGGAGGGCAGCCAACAGCGCTGCGCTTTAGTATAAATAATTATTCAGTTGTGATAAGAAATGCGTCTAGTTTATTAGGCTTCGGCATCGATTGGCCAGTTAGCGGTGACGAGGACTACGATGATTTCCCTTTTTTACCTGAATCTTCCTCTGGTACTGAGGGGGTAGCTATTCACCTAGAAAAGTTAGCGTTATGGATTCAGACTGCAACAGGCGGTGGTATATCTCAATTCAATGTCAAAGATTACCATTCAATCGCCGTGAATGCTAATTACAAAAGCGCTGGAGCTAATGTGCCAATAGCTCCGACACCAAGTCTTAGTCCATTTGTTGTGATTTTGCGAGATTGTAGTGATTTGACTTACTTTACAGACGGTTTTTCAATAGTAACTAACTACACTCTCCATGTATTAGAGGATTTGAATCAGACTCCTAAAACATTGGGTGATGATGATTACCCACCGCTATCTGTATTTGCTCCAACGATTGGCTACGGATTAGGAGATCAATTTCGTTCGGTATCTCTCTCAGGTAGTCTAGGCAGTTTGAATAGAGGAACAGATGAAATTAAGATTCTTGAGCTGAAAGATACTAGCGGAGGAGCATTTGCAGCCCAAACATTTGCAGATCTTAAGCCTATAGAGGAGATCGCAGAATTGCCTCCGATCAATGTAATGAATTGGCTGGTAATGATTAAGAAATCGGACTGAAGGTTTACAAGTAAACTCTTCAATTGCTAGTCCACTCGTAATGCTTCAATAGCAATTTCGATGGACTTCCATGTGACATCTTTAGAGACATAGGCTGAACCTAGTCTCTGGAGTAGAACGAAACTGATGGTGCCTCCAGAGAATTTTTTGTCACGCTTCATCTTTTCCAGAATCACTTCAGTTTTGATATTTTCATCAAGAGTTAATGGTAGTTGGTAAGCTTTGAGTAACTCTAGAACGCGCTCGGATTCTTGGTGGTTCAGGCTGGAATATTTTTCTGATAGCATTAGAGCCGCTCTGATTCCTAAGGAAATTGCCTCGCCGTGGAGAAATGTGCCGTAGGGGACTGAGGCTTCGATACCATGCCCAATGGTGTGGCCAAAGTTGAGCAAAGCTCTAGTGCCAGATGTTTCTTGTTCGTCTTCCTCGACAACTCGCGCCTTGATCGCAATATTATGAGCAATAAGCTCTGCTGGTGGTGATTGATTGAGTGCTGATAAGGATTCTAATGCTTCAAACATTTTGGCATCACGAATAGCTGCATGTTTGATCGCTTCCGCGTAGCCTTCGCGATATTCTCTGCCTGGTAGAGTTGTGAGAGTTGCAGGATCTGCGATGACAAGCTGAGGTTGATGAAATGCGCCAACCAAGTTTTTTCCTTCGGCGATATTAACTCCTGTTTTCCCTCCTACTGATGAGTCTACGAGCGATACGATAGTGGTGGGTATTTGCACGAAAGGAATGCCTCTGTAAAACACGGATGCAACAAAGCCAGCGAGGTCTCCAACTACACCGCCCCCCAAAGCAATGACATAGGAGGAGCGGTCATGCCCTTGTTGAGTCATTTCTCGGCAAAGAGCTTCTGTATTACTTAAGGACTTAGAGGCTTCTCCAGCTTTTACTATGTGGCAACTCGCGTTGTACCCTTCAGATTCTAGCTGAGTTATAAGATCTGATAGATAGTGTGGGGCAACATTACTATCGGTAATGACAGCTGCTTTTCCCTGCAGGCCAGCCCGCTTAATTAAGTTTGCCGCATTTTGTAGTAGGCCATAATCACATAGAACATGATAGCTGCGGTTGCCTAAATTTACGTGAACACTTGCCATGTGTATTGGGTAAGGGATCTTCTTCCTTTCGTAAACTTCTTATTCATCTTTATCTATTTTATGAGTGCTGGTTAAGTAGCATTTTTATTAACAGAATGGTTGAATGAGCTAAAAAAAAGCAGCATTTATAAGCGCGATAAAATCAGAGTAGTATTGGCCTTAGCAGGAATGAGTGTGTGTGATGATGTCGGGATGTGACTCGCTAATTTTGGGACGACTCCTGAATCTGTTGTTATTCAGCCACCAGTGCTTGAGGCGACAGAATATTCTTCTGATCTCACTCAAGGCCAAAAGCCCCCCCTCACAGCTAAGCTTTTAGCTAGGCGGACTGGTTTTGATTTCAATCCCCAAACTGGTAACAGTTTGGGGATGCAAGGGTTTAACTCAGGTCTTTTGGCGTGAGATCTCTAAAAGCCTGATGAGATACACATGCTATGTGCCATAAGTGATTTTTTATCAGTACATAAATATAATTGATTTTGGTGGAATAGATATGGGAATTAAATACTCTTAGCTTTAGAAAACATGAGTGAATTCCAAGATTTAGTAGACCAACATTATCAGGCGCTCTATCGCTTTGCTTATTCGTTGGCAAAGAGTCCAGATCGAGCTGCTGACCTAGTTCAGCAAACTTTTTGTATTTGGGCGCAGAAAGGCCATCAGTTGAAGGATCGGAGCAAAGCAAAGACTTGGTTGTTTACAACTCTCTACCGTGAGCATTTAGGTCACGCTAGGAGGTCGAATCGCTTTCCAGAAACTGATCTCGAAGAGGTCGATTATCATTTGCATTCTCATGAACCAGACACCAGCAGAGGATTGGACGGGAAGCGGGCTGTCGAGTTGTTACAGCGATTGGATGAAACTTTCCGTGCCCCCTTGGCTCTCTTTTTTCTACAGCAACATAGCTATAAAGAAATCGCAGCTATTCTCGACGTGCCGATTGGTACTGTGATGTCCCGTATTTCTCGAGGCAAAGAACAACTGCGTAATAAAATGCGGGATGACGCAGAAGATAAGATTATAAACATGGAAGGAAAGGTGAGACAAAATGGATAACACACAGGCAAAATTCTTACTGAGTAGTTTTAGACCAGACGGAGCAGACGCACATTTACCTGAGTTTGCTGATGCTCTGAAGCTTGCAGCTGAAAATCGTGAGTTAGGCGAGTGGTTAGCACACGAGAGGGCGACTGATGCCGCCTTTGCTAAGGCTCTAAATGATGTGCCTATTCCGAATGGCTTACGTGACGAAATATTAGCTGTATTGGCATACGACGGTGGCATTGCAGACGTTGACCTAGATTTAGACGGTTTATTTACTGGGGGAATGGCCTCGATCAAGCCTCCAGAAGGCTTGCGCGATCAAATTCTTGCAGCCATGGAAATGGAGCAAGGTGCCGTACATGAAGAAAATACCAAAGCGGCTGAGGTGAAAACTTGGCGTTGGCTATCTGTGGCAGCAATAGCGGCGGCTGTTGCTGTAGTAGCTTTATTTACAATGAGTCAACCGATCTTAAACCATTCCAATCAAGACGTGATGGTGATAAATGAGGCTTCAGTACTGAACCCAACGATAGGCTATCCCGCTGTCCAGACCGTGGCTGTGCATTCTGCTGTGCAGCAAATGGCTACAAAATTGAAATCGCCAGATCAGATTCATTTAAATACTAACCTAGACTGTGCCCATGCGGCGATGCAGTTCTTAGACACAAAGAGGCATCCTGTTCCTAGCCAACTTCCAGTGGGATTAGAAGATGCTACATTGGTGGGAGCTCGAGACATGTATCTAGAGAGCGGACAACCGATTTCCTTACTCTGTTTTGAAAAACAAGGCTTGGGGATGGTCCACTTAATAGTAGTTGATTTAGCTAGTCTAACAGACGCAGACAAGCTTACTTCGATGAAAAGTATTTCTCTACAGTCATGCTACGGCTGTAAGAAAACTCAGTTCAATATAGCGCATTGGCGCGAAGGTGAAAAAGCCTACATGATTCTTACCAAAGCTAAGAAAAAGGACATGGTTAAATTATTTTGACCGTAGATCTGAATTTATCGTTAATCATGCGCAGCTTCTAAGTTGCGCATTTTTTATTCATTTTAGTGTGAATTATAATCTAAAAATCAACAATCCATTATAAAAATTGAATCAGCTGTTAAAGACCGTTACGCTGCCGCTGCGAACCAAGCCGAGGCCGCTTTGTGTTGTTCTGTTGACTACGACCCCAAATATTTAACAATTATCCCACAGGAAGTAATCGAAAAAGACTATGGCTGTGGAGATCCATCCAAATGGCTCAGGTCTGGGGAAACTGTGCTTGATTTGGGAAGTGGGACTGGGAAAATATGCTTCATAGCCTCACAAGTTGTAGGTGAACACGGTAAAGTCATTGGTGTGGATATGACTGATGATATGTTAGAGGTGGCCGAGCGGAATGCTCCAACCATTGCCGATGCGGTTGGCTATTCAAATGTTGAGTTTCGTAAGGGGCGGATTCAAGACTTAGCTTTAAATTTAAAATTGCTAGAAAATCACCTCTCTGAAAATCCGGTGGCCGATGCAAATGCGTGGATGGCTCTAGAAGCAATTGAGCAAGCTCTACGCGTCGAGCAACCTCTTGTGGAAGACAGTAGTATTGATGTGGTCGTTTCAAACTGTGTTCTCAATCTTGTAGAGCGTGATCTTAAAGGGCAAATGTTTAAGGAAATATACCGCGTCCTAAAGAACGGGGGGCGTGCAGTTATTTCTGATATTGTGGCTGACGAAGAAGTTCCTCAGCATCTCCAACGGGATGCCCACCTCTGGAGTGGCTGTATATCAGGAGCGATGACAGAAGAAGGGTTTCTGAAAGCATTTGAGGACGCTGGGTTCTACGGGGTTGAGTTCGTAAAATTTGAAAGTGAACCTTGGCAAACAGTCGAAGGGGTTGAGTTTCGTTCTGTTACAGTACAAGCTTGGAAGGGGAAAGAGGGAGCCTGTCTTGAGCGCAACCAAGCGGTGATCTATAATGGACCCTTTAAAAAAGTGTTAGACGATGATGATCATACTATGGAACGAGGCAAGCGCTATGCTGTGTGCGAAAAAACTTACAACCTTTACAAAAAGGCCCCTTATTCTGACTCCTTTACTTTCTTGGAACCTCTTGAAGCGGTGGCACAGGTTGATGCCAAGCCTTTTGACTGTTCGCGGAGTTCTGAGCGTCATCCTCGCGAGACAAAAGGCCATGGGTATAAATTAACGACAGAATCAAGTGATTGCTGTGGCGGCGAATCTTGTTATTAGTTCCCCTAAAAGTTGAGATTTACCTTGGGGGAAACCATCCTAAGAACTGAACATTACAATTACTGGGTAAACAAAAATGCACAGCCGACGGCGGTGTATTTTTTGGGTAGAATGTTGGCTCTAGGCCTGAGCGGTTTATCGCTTAATCATCATTTGAGCGTGTCGTATGGTATCTGCTTCTTCTTCATCCATTTCAGCCATTGTGTCAGCAAGGCTAGTTGCTATCTCACCACGCATCTGCGCTACGAGCTCAGTACCTGTAGTTGTTATGCGAACCATTATCTTACGGCGATCTTCGGCAGCATGAACACGCTCTACATAGCTAAGTTTCTCTAAGCGGTCCACTAAGCCAGTGGCAGCAGCAGTGGAGTGCCCCATCTTTTTGGCAATATCGGACATCGTGAGGTAGTCTTCGCTAGATAGGTAAGCCATGAGGAAAAACTGTGGGAATGAAATTTTACCACGGTTAAGTTCCGACGAAAGGTTCAATATGCAGGATCGTTGGGTGAACAGAACAAAGTCAGCGAGGCGCTCTGCTTCAGCTCGACTCGATGCATCGTTCATGTTGAGGGATGTGTTCATAGGAGGCTGTATTGTGTAGTTTTTATGAATTCTACGAGAATGACTCTCGAACGTGGAAAACATTCTAATATTTTTTTAAAAAAACTATCAATAGAAATTATAAACTTTTTTGAAATATTTAGAAAAATGAGTAAAAGTATCGGATGCTTTTATTTTTTAGCAGTTTACTAAGATGTTATGGAGTTCCAGCTGCTTGATTTGCTCTAGCTTGGGTTGAGTTACCCAAATCACGCATAAATACAGGGTCGTTTACTGTATAGATTCCATCGCTGAGATCGGCTATATAGAATTGACCAAGCTTCTGCTCGGTCATTTTGAGAGCGTGAACTGTTCCGTTTGATCCGCGTGAATAGAAAATGACATCGATATCGGTCGCGAAATTACGATATTTCTGAATAAGCATATAATTTTTTGATAGGTACACCGATGCGACTCTACCTACCAAAACATCACTTTTAACCAATGCTTCACTTGGCGGATCAAGCTTTTTTGTCCTGGATGTTCCTGTGTTGCAGGAGTTGTTGCAAATCATTGATAATGAAATAAGCAGGTGTTTAGTGAAGAGTCGCATACGTATTGGAGCTTATGTCATTGAGGCGTGGACTCAAGAAAGGCTTATAAAAAAGCTGCTATTTTTTGTTCAGAAGTGTTGACTAGACTTCTCCTATGTGGTTCTTTCCCTGCACTTCGATGAACGAATCACTGGACCGGTGGCTGAGTGGTCGAAAGCGCTCCCCTGCTAAGGGAGTATACCAGTGATGGTATCGAGGGTTCGAATCCCTCCCGGTCTGCCATTCGTTTATTCGATACGAAAAGCCCGCTACTGTAGTAAGTAGCGGGCTTTTGTCTTTTTGGAGTTACGAAGTTAAGAGGTTTAGGTTGTGACGGAGAGCGATTTTGCTGCTTCAGGAGAGAGTTCCACACAGGTCCATGGGAGGCCATACTTATTGAGGTCATCCATGAATGGGTCTGGGTCGTTTTGTTCCATATTCCAAACTCCGGCAGAAGTGGCCCATTTGCCTTCCAATAATAATTTAGCGCCGATCATCGCTGGGACACCAGTGGTGAAGG
The DNA here is from genome assembly GCF_039830215.1 of Rubritalea sp. Lineage (NCBI taxonomy): Bacteria > Pseudomonadati > Verrucomicrobiota > Verrucomicrobiia > Verrucomicrobiales > Rubritaleaceae > Rubritalea > Rubritalea sp. The sequence goes on from NZ_JBDOPO010000350.1 coordinate 10,157, forward strand.
ACACTCCTTGGGAACCTACTTCGGCGAAGCATTTTTCGTGATCACAAATGTTGTAAATATAAACAGCTTTTTCTTTGCCGTCTTTGATGCCTCTGATGATGCAGCCGATGCAGGTTCTACCTGTAGTAGTTTTGCCTAGCTCGCCGGGGTTAGGAAGGACAGCTTTGAGAAACTGGAGGGGCACTATTTTTTGACCGTTGTATTCAACTTCGTCAATGCGGGTCATACCGACATTTTGTAGTACTTCGAGGTGTTTGAGGTAGTTCTCTGAGAATGACATCCAGAACTGAGCTCGCTTGATCGTGGGAATGTGTTTGGTGAGAGACTCCATCTCCTCGTGATACATGCGGTAGATCGAGTAAGTGCCCACTTGCTCGGGGCAGGTGAATTGTTTTGAGACCGACATGGCATCGGTTTCTTGGAAATCACCATCTTCCCAGTGACGGCACGGGGCTGTGACCTCCCGGAGGTTGATTTCCGGATTGAAATTGGTAGCGAATGCCTGGCCGTGATCCCCTCCATTGATATCCACGATGTCGAGGTAGTGCATTTCGTCGAAGTGGTGCTTGAGCGCCCAAGCTGTGAAGACGTTGGTGACGCCTGGATCAAAGCCGGAGCCAAGTAAAGCTTTGATCCCAGCCTTCTCGAAGCGTTCTTGGTACGCCCATTGCCAATGGTACTCGAATTTGGCTTCGTTAGGTGGTTCGTAGTTTGCTGTGTCGAGGTAATGGACTCCCGCTTCGAGGCAGGCGTCCATCACTGGGAGGTCTTGATAGGGGAGGGCTACATTGATCACTAGTGATGGCTCAACTTGCTTGATAAGTTCCACTGTTTCGGAAACATTATCCGCGTCGATTTTAGCCGTGTTGATATGTACTCCGTAGCGTTGGCTAACAGAGGCTGCGATAGCATCGCATTTCGAGACGGTGCGTGAAGCTAGTGTTATCTCGGAGAAGGTGGTGGGAAGCTCAGCGCATTTGTGCGTAACTACGGAGCCGACACCGCCGGCTCCAATAATGAGAACAGTAGACATAGTTAAGTGATTTTTGTGGGTGGGATGGTCTTTTAGTAGCAAGTTAGTGGCTTGTCAGAGCTTTTCTTCAGGAATTTTTGAGCGTTAGCTTGCCATGATAGATGAATTGGGCATGATACCGCAAATGTTGGCCTGCACAGTGCCTTAGAACCCTTTATTGAACCAGAATAGAACTAGCAGATGAGCGAAAAAATCGTTGAAATTACAGAGGCTGAATTGCCCCACAACCTTAAGACACTTTGGCTTAAGGCGCTTTCAGCAGAAGAAATGCAGAACCATACGTATGCCATAAGTTTGGTGAATGCCGTGCTGAAAGATTCACCAGGTTTTTTAGCTGGCCGTCAATTAGCGCGCAAGTGTGCGATCCAGGTTGCTTCTGCTTCAGGTAAAAAGAAAAAGAGTGGCGGCATGACAGCGCTACTATCGGGAGGTGTGTCTTCCTTGAAGTTAGCTAGCTCAGCTAAGAAGGATCCTATTAGTGCATTGATTCAGATCGAGAAAGAGCTAGAAAAAGACCCATTTGAGCCTCAAATCAACGATGTACTTTTCGATACAGCCATGCGCCTGAACCTTTTGGATACAGCCGCTTTTGCTCTTGAGACAGTCCGTAAGGGGGCGCCAGAGAATACCAAGTTGATGCACAAGCTCGCTGAGCATTATTTGCTTCGCGATATGCTTGAAGAAGCTACAGATGTTTATAATGGCATCATAAAGCAAGATTCAGGTGATATCCACGCGGTGAAGGGAGCAAAAGACTCCTCTGCCAGAGCTTCAATGAAGAAGCAGAAGTGGGAAGATGCCCAGAGTATAGATCACCTCAAAAAGGACGCGTCACAAATGGCTCAACTTGAAGCCTCAGACCGTGCCGCCATGACTAATGATCAACAACTAGAGAAGTTGGGGTTGTTGATTGAACAATACCATGCAAACCAAAACGACCTCACAGTGGTTAAGGACATTGCTCAGCTGTATGAAAATATGGAGAATTGGAAGGACGCACACGCGTTTTATGATTGGGCTTACCAGATAAGTAACGGGGACACTGCTTTGAAACTCAAGGCTGGTCAGATAGCTGACCGTGTGGCCAATGAGAAAATGAAAGAGCTCGAAGAGCAGCTCGAGGCAGATCCAAATAATGAC
>NZ_JBDOPO010000350.1:12339-12560 GCF_039830215.1 Rubritalea sp.
AGCCTCAGACCGTGCCGCCATGACTAATGATCAACAACTAGAGAAGTTGGGGTTGTTGATTGAACAATACCATGCAAACCAAAACGACCTCACAGTGGTTAAGGACATTGCTCAGCTGTATGAAAATATGGAGAATTGGAAGGACGCACACGCGTTTTATGATTGGGCTTACCAGATAAGTAACGGGGACACTGCTTTGAAACTCAAGGCTGGTCAGATAG
>NZ_JBDOPO010000217.1:0-2818 GCF_039830215.1 Rubritalea sp.
TAGTCGCGCACCTCGTTAAAATTCGACAGATTCAATTTTTTAGGAGCCACTTGAGCATTTACTTGCAAAAAAGCTCCTAAGAGAATTGTCACTCCACTCGCCCATAATTTCTTTTTCATTCTATTCATACATAAGGGAATAATAACTCTAAGTTACTCCTGTCCCACATTCTAATCACGCACGCATCGGGACTAAAGATTGCGCTTCCCCCTACTTAGCTAATCCATTACCACTCCCCTATGCAGCTCGTTGATAAATGGCTTGGTTCAAATATAGCATTCGCCGATGCTCTCCAAACTCAGGAAGCTAAATTACTTGAAGTTCTAGATGGCACAGCTCCGAACACCTTCTTTCAACTCGAGCACGCGCCGGTTTATACGATCGGTCGCACTAGAGATCAATCTTCACTGCGAAGCCCTGAATTACTACCTCACCCAGTGGTCGAAATAAATCGTGGTGGGCAAGCCACCTACCACGGACCTGGTCAATTAGTTGGTTACCCAATAGTCGACCTACGCCCACTCGGTAAAGATCTTCATACCTACATTCGCGCTATTGAGCAGGCCCTCATTGATACCTGTCAATCATTTGGGATCGATGCCGAAAGGCGCGAAGGTCTCACTGGAGTCTGGGTTAAAGACCGAAAACTTGCCGCCATTGGTGTCGGAGTTCGTAAATGGGTTGGTATGCACGGCTTCGCCATCAACATCACAAAAGAAAGCCTGAAAGGCTTCCTCTCCATCACCCCTTGTGGGCTCGATGGAGTCAAAACTACTTGTGTCGCTCACGAAGCTAAAAGCGATATCTCAGTTGCGGAGTTTTCCAAAGCTGCCTCTAAGTACATGCTCGAAGCTCTCAGCCAACTCGAAACTTAATCTCCGACTTCACCCTTTCGGCGGTATCCGCGCACTCAATCGATGTACTTGCTCTGGGGCAACAACGCAAAATCACCCAACTCGTTCTAGCCCTCCTTATCCGGTCATTTGTCATCTGGTCCCCATACGCCAAAATCATTTTCTCCAATAGCTTGATACGGTTATTGGTAGTTGTCCTGCTTTGGCCAATCTATTTGTGTCGGTTACTGTTATTGCGTATTACCTCATTAAAGCGGACACCCAAAATATTTTGATTCCATCTGCGACTGGTTAAAGAAAATGGAGATTCACCAGACTACGTCGAGGCACTCTGTTAAACACGTTCAGAACTATGTTGAACAGAAGGACTACAGACAAGTTAGAGGGGCTCTTGAATATGACATCCTTTGATATTAAAGTTTTTCTGAAGCTGTAGATCCTTTGGGAGATCCTCTATAGTTTATAGTAAGCAGGAGAGCTGATTTCGTAAAGGAGCTAAACATGTTCGCCTCACTCCAAGATCAGCCCCACCAGCTCAGCGATTCCTGATTAGCTTTACTCATAGATGAACAATCGTCGTTGATCGAGCATCAGCTCTCAACAATTAATCCATTTAAAATGAAAGCCGAGATTCGAAAGGTAGAAGACGCCTTTGGGGCGACACGAGAACAACTAATCAAAGATAAAGAGTTCGAATTGCTTTCCACTAAAATGTTCACTCTTCAATAGAGCTAAGCGACCTTGGCTAATTCACCAGAAATCTCTGTTGAATCTTTGACCCTCTCAGTGCAGCATCTGCGGCATGAGTATGAACCGCAGCCACCCGAGCATGCCACAAGGCCCTAAGACCGTCGGCTCCATCGCCGACGCTAGCCTTCTCGACTACCCATTCTCTGCAGATGAATGCGAAATCGTAGAGTTCCGCCTCGATGGCTTACTCAAGAACCTCCAGCAAGTTCGCGATGTGTTGATCAAGCTCAAATCGAGCCCGCTGCAAACGCTCATCACTGCACGCTGCACCACAGAGGGCGGGCTCGCACAGCTCAGCACCGAGCAACGATGCCAACTCATCGGCGGGCTCTCACCGCTCGCCACATTCGTCGACATCGAACTAGCCAACCTCGAAGAAATGCAAAGCGCCGCAGATCAAGCACGCGCCAATGGAGCTCTAGTAATCGCCTCATTCCACGATTTCAAGAAGACTCCGAGCACAGATTTCCTCCGCGATAAAATCCGCCAGGCCATCGACCTAGGTGCGGACATGGTCAAAATGGCAGTCCACCACAACAACGTGGAAGACATGTACCGCTGCGCTAGCCTGCTGCAAGAAGGTCAGCCCATTGCGACCTCGCTGATGGGTATGGGATCTCTAGCTCCAGTTTCTCGCGTCCTCTATTCCCAGCTTGGCTCCTTACTGAATTACGGATACCTTGGCGGTAAGGAAACTGCTCCTGGTCAATGGCCTGCCAGCTTACTCAGCCAGGCAATACGTGCTTCCAAAAGGTTTTGAGGTGTGCCTTCGGCCGTGTTCCGTCTCCCGATATACGCAACACCGTACACGGAGCGCACTCTGCCCAGAGGGGAGAATAACATAATCATCTACTACTATTTCACTCCTGCGCCCTAAGCCCCTCAATCCTTAGCCAGCCAAAAGAGAAGACTAGACCTCAACACCTTAAAGAGAGGACATTCCTCGCGGAGGTCATCACCACGCAGACTGACACACCACCTTCACCTACGCGTCGCTCAGCTTTCATTGCTCGCCTCCCTTTGCCATTACTTAACATGCCTGGCACTGATGACAGAAAAAAAACACCATCCACATTGTTATTAATCTGGCGGAAAACCAGTTGGCACTATTTCTGCTGGATATAAGCTATGAAACTTCAAGACGCACGTACGCTCACACCTAGCCAACTCGAAGATAGACGCAAGCAAGCTGTACTTCTTCGTAAACAGGGGCT
>NZ_JBDOPO010000137.1:0-2812 GCF_039830215.1 Rubritalea sp.
AGCTCAACGCCTTACAATATTTCACTTGTCAAGCGCTAGTGAGGTCGCGTGATCGCGAGTTATACGCTCACATAGCGAACAGAATTTTTTCACACGACCTTCTTACTTTCGACACACCCAAGCAACCGAACGCCTGTAAGTGATTGTTCTTTGCGCTTAACCCAACCGCAGTATTCCGAAATCATATTCCGCCCTCTATTGACACATATCCAGGTCGGTGCGTTAATGCTCAAATGAACACGGTGAATTTAGAGAGCATGCGCGAGTCTACTCTAGCACAACTTAAGGAGCTCTTTGGCTTCGATTCTTTTCGGGATCACCAGCAAGAACTCGTTGAGGGGATTTTATCTGGCCGTGATGCTTTTGGAGTGATGCCTACCGGCGGCGGTAAGTCACTTTGTTACCAACTCCCAGCTTCCATTCTTCTGGGCACCGCTGTCGTCGTTAGTCCGCTGATAGCGCTGATGAAAGATCAGGTAGACTCGGCCCGCTCTAACGGCATCAAAGCAGCATTCCTCAACAGCACATTGGCTCCGGAAGAAGTTCAAGAGATTGAGAAAGATTACGCTGATGGCAATCTCGACCTGCTCTATCTCGCGCCCGAGCGCCTATCGCTCAGCACCACCGTCGACCTCCTGCGGAAGAACCAACAAGGAACTCCCAGTTTTATCGCGATCGATGAAGCCCACTGCATTTCAGAATGGGGCCACGATTTTCGACCTGATTATCTCTTCACCAGCCGGCTTAAAGAACTCTTTCCACAGAGTCCCCTCGCCGCCTTCACCGCCACCGCCACCGAACAAGTTGCCGAGGACATCGAGAAACGCCTGAAACTCGTTAACCCTGTAAAAATCCGAGCGTCCTTCGATCGAAAGAATTTATTCTACGAAGTCCTAGCCAAGCACGAAGCCTCGACTCAGATCGTCGAATTCATCCGCGAGCGCCCACAGCAAAGCGGAATAATCTATCGTACTTCCCGTAAAAGCGTGGAGGAAACGGCCAACATGTTAGTTGCAAACGGGATCAACGCAGCAGCCTACCACGCAGGTCTCCCCGCCGAGAAACGCTCAGCCACTCAAGACGCATTCATCCGTGATGACATTACCGTGATGGTGGCCACTGTCGCGTTTGGAATGGGTGTGGACAAAGCCGACGTACGCTTTGTCATTCACGGAGACCTTCCAAAAAATATCGAGAGCTACTACCAAGAGACAGGTCGTGCTGGCCGCGATGGTGAGCCATCTCACTGCCTCCTGCTCTATTCTGCTGGCGATCTTGGTAAGCTACGTTTCTTCATCGATGCCATGCCAGTGGAAGCCGAACAAGCTCGCGCACGTCAACTGCTAGCCTCGATGGATGCCTTCGCCAGCGTCCCAAGCTGTCGCAAGATCAGCTTGCTCAACTACTTCGATGAAACCTGTGAATTGGATAATTGTGGCAGCTGCGATTACTGCGCCGGCAGCTTTGAAACTGTCGACGCCACCCGCGATGCACAAATCGTACTCTCAGCAATCATGCGCACTGGCAACCGCTTTGGTGGCATCCATATTTGCGATATTGTCTGCGGCGCCAACACCGCAAAAATTCGCCAGTTTGAGCACGACAAACTCAAGACCTACGGCGTCGGCAAGGACAAGCCAAAGACCCATTGGCGCAGCGTGCTTGACGCCTTAGTCGCTGGCAAAAAGCTCGCACTCAGCAAGGACAAATTTCCAGTTCCACAGATCAACGATGCAGCCACCGAGATCCTTTTTGGTCGCGACAGCTTCCAGCTCGCAGTCGACAAACGCATCGCTATAGAAAAATCTCAGCACCGTGCTGAGGAAATCGAATGCGACTACGACTTCTTCCAGCACTTGCGGGACATCCGTAAAGAATTGGCCGACGTCGAAGGCGTGCCACCCTACGTCGTTTTTTCAGACAAATCACTCCGCGCGATGGCAGCCTACCATCCATCTAACGATGCCGACCTGCTCAACATTCCAGGAATCGGCCAAAACAAGTTAGAAAAATACGGCCAGCGTTTCCTCGGAGTTATTAAAGAATACCTCTGCAACCATCCAGAGATCACGCCTACTCCAAAGCCTCGGAAAAAAGCGGCGTCTCCCAAAAAAATAAAACAAGGTCTCACGGAAACCTTCCGCACCACGCATGAGATGCTGAATAAAGGCATGCAGCCAGAGGAGATTGCCAGCGAACGTGGACTGGGGCTCCCGACTATCGAAGGGCATATTGCCCGACTCATCACTGAAGGTGAATCCGTCAATTGGCAACAATGGTTAGATCAGGCCACCAACACGCTTTGTCGCCAACTCTTCGATGAGCACGGCCACACAGCACTCAGACCAATCATTGAAGCTGGCAAAGGCAAGATATCCTATGGCCAAGCAAAAATTGTGGCAGCCCTTATTCAGGCAGAGAAAAGCTAACTCCTCGCCTTCTCGAAGGCCTTCCAGCTCTCTTCATGCATATCTTCCAGCGAATAGAGAGCTATCCCCCGGCCTCCTCCATCGCGCATCGCTTGGCAGGCTGACGCCATTTTAGCAGGAGGCACATCAGGCAGGAATATCCCACTATAAATAGGAATGTCCTTCTTCAACAGGCCTTTAGCTGCTCGCATTTTTCTTCGATGACGTCGACATCACGATTGTAAAATCCGTTGTACAGCATCGGCAAAAATCCATCCATATCCCACCGGTGCCATTGCTGCCTCACGCTTTGCCAATTGGGGAATACCGCAGCTGTGATCTGCTTATTCGCCTTCTTTGCTTCTGGGACTCACCCGTTATTCACTAAGTTGCTGACCGAGTCG
>NZ_JBDOPO010000322.1:0-2803 GCF_039830215.1 Rubritalea sp.
CCGTGACTGATTCTGGTTTCTTTGAGAAGCGCTGGAACGAGTTCGGTGATACCCATGTCGGAAGCGACAACTGCGATGGAGCGTTCGAATTGGCTTCTACGCAGCGTAATTTTTTTGATAGAAAGGTACTGTGTCGCAAGGGTCAGTAAACAACCACCGTTACAGCCCGAAGCTCCATAGCCGCAGAGCTCATTGCCGATGATCACAATACCTAGGTCTGGTTGTCGCTCTTTCCGCCGCCAGAGGGGTCAATAGTCTAGTGTAACCTTTGCCTACAGTGCAGAAATCGCTCCTAATGTGCTTCGTTAGAGGATGGTTTTAGGTTCGCTTTCTTATGTGAGGGGTTGATCATAACTGTAGGGGCGGGAATTTGTGTTTTCATGGAATAGGAGAATTGAAGGCGTTAGGGGGTTAGAGTTTTTTCGGTGAATTTGATCGTAGGTCTGCACTCCGTGATTTCTATATCGAATACCATTGGGGTGAGTAGAACCGTAGGTAAAATATCGATAATGATAAATATAAAGAACACCCCGTTCCATCCGTATTGTTTTTTTAGCAAGACTAGTAACATTCATGAGAGCACGCCACCGAGGGAGCCAATGCCATGGAATATGCCTGTATCCGACACGCTATTGCTTTCGACTAAGTTCGAGAAGAGCAAGAATGGAAGTAAGGAGAAATAGGTGTAGCGAATGAATTTGAGCGAAAAATAGGACCCACCCTAGAACAATATCGTTGGGCTAGTGAGCATGCGCATGACGTTTCCCTTTTAGATGATTGGTCAGTATTTCCACTACGTCGCTCAAAAGTGAACCCACGGTATTCGGGTCTATTGATGAGATAGAATCCTGAGTGGTTGAGGATAACTAGGACTGTTTAAAAAGGCGGCTTTCCAATCATACGTGGCATTGGCTTGGACTCACAGTTTTTCATTTGCAGTTATCACCGATCCGATAATCGACTCCACTGAAAATGAAACTGAGCCCAGCATTAGGGCCGTGGTGTATTCTTCAGAAGCTGTTGGGGTGGCTTAGTGAGCCAGGTCTTCAAGGGTAGGTCTGATTATCCCCAGATTGTTGCACTCATCCCAATTGCGCTAGTTGCGAAGCATGGCTTCACGAACTTTGGGCTTGTGGTAAGAGGACCATGTGATATGAGGATATACTCAGTTTCTATAGGGGGGAGTTGCGAGGTCTAATTTGTTAGGTTATCGGTAGCTGAAGCTAAGGGGATTTGGTGGGCATCAGCTACGGCTTCATAAGTCAGTTGGCCATTCGTGCAGTTGATGCCATTGATGAGCTCTGGGCGCTTATTGATAGCGCTGGCTAAACCGTTTTCGGCGATGAGCGTAGTCCAGTTGTGGGTGACATTATTGAGGGCTTGAGTCGCAGTACGTGAGTATGCTCCAGGCATGTTAGCCACGCAGTAGTGAACCACATTCTCTTCAATATAGGTCGGATTTTCGTGGGTGGTGGCATGAGTCGTCTCCGCGCAACCTCCTTGATCAACTGCTATGTCGACAAACACACTGCCTGGCTGCATGAGCTTGAGCATGTCTCTCGTGATGAGCTTAGGAGCAGCGGCTCCAGGGATGAGGACGGCGCCAATGACGAGGTCAACTTTAGGAAGTAGTTCAATGATGTTCGCCTCAGATGAGTAGACAGTGTGTGTGCCATCCATCGTGATATCGAGGAAACGCATGCGGTCGAAGTCCACTTCTAGGATAGTCACGTCAGCTCCTATACCTTTTGCCACACGAGCGGCTTTAACGCCTGCTGTACCACCGCCAATTACTACCACGCGACCTGGGGCAACACCGGGAACTCCTCCGAGAAGAGTACCTCGGCCATTATTATGTTTTGCAAGATGGTAGCTTCCTACAATCGCTGACATGCGCCCCGCAATCTCGGACATTGGTTCGAGCAGTGGAAGGCGTCCATTTACCTCGATAGTTTCGTAGGCAATAGCGGTGCAGCCTGTAGCAACAAGTGACTCAGTAAGGTTTCTGTCTGCAGCAAGATGCAGATAAGTGAAGAGGATGTGCTGATCAGTGAGCATCGCTACTTCTGAGGGCTGAGGCTCTTTTACTTTAATTATGAAAGTAGACTTAGCAAAAATCTCTTTAGCTGTATCAAGGATGATCGCCCCGCAGGCGATGTATTGCTCGTCGCTGTAGCTAGCACCGATACCTGCGTTTTTCTCGACGTAAACAGTATGGCCGCGCTTCACAAGATCTTTAGCTGAGGCTGGAATCATGGATACGCGATGCTCTTGATTTTTAATCTCTTTAGGGACGCCGATGTTCATTAGACTATTATAGTATATTGTTTGTTATTAATGGAGCAACGTTTTAGACAGCCTATTTGATGCTTGAATCGTGAAAGTATTTTCTAGCTCTCGCGTGTGATTTCTGAAGTCTGCGCATTTTAGTTTTAGCCTCAGATTTGAAGTGCCCGCTTCTTTGATTTTTGCATGGTGTATGCTAGATTGTCTAAAATCAAATACACAATCTTATTGGTATCTTTGATCCGCCGAAGCATCAAATTTATGCGCTTTTGATAGTTCATCGCCCCCTCATAAAATAACAAGCGCATCTTCCCATTTTTAATGCGGCTGAGTTCATATAGACTCTCTCCTTTTGCCCTTTATCTCTCGAACTGGAAGTTATCCCTTGCTTGGCGAAAGCTGCACCAGCTTCTAACACGTAGGTGTAAGTATCACTGGAGCAGAATCAGGTTTGGCTTTACCAATGATGCTCCCTGCGTTGTTTACGCGGTGCGTGGCTGCGACAACCTCGGCTATT